>CAKQBC010000329.1 GCA_934215995.1 uncultured Bacillus sp.
GATGCCCGATTTCGCCTGCTCCGAAGAAGTTTCCTCGGTAGATGCTGCCGTCAAGAATGATTCCGCCGCCGACGCCCGTTCCGAGCGTAACGACAACGACGTTTTTCTCGCCTTTTGCTGCTCCGTGAAGCACTTCTCCGTATGCTGCACAGTTGGCGTCATTTTCTACATATACATCTACATTCAAATACCGCTGGATTTCTTCGCGGACATTCACATTATCAAAATTCGTCAGATTGCTTGTTGTGTAGATGATTCCATCGCGCGGCGATGCTTTTCCGGGACAGCCGATGCCGATGCTGCGTATGTCTTTTTCCGTAAGCCCGTTTCTTTCGATGAGTTCCTGGCAGAGCATAGCCATATCCCTTAAGATTTCAGAAGGAAGGCGTTCCCGTTTCGTATCGCATACAGCATGGTCAATGATTTGGTATTGTTCGTTTACAAGGCCGGCCTTAATGGTAGTCCCGCCTAAGTCAACTCCTAAATAATACATTCTTTCAACTCCCAGTCTATCTGAATGTTTGTGTACATCATGTTTAGAGGTTTTTATGTACTACAAGCCAAATATAACACAGAATCATAGCCTGTTAGTACAGGAATATTTAAACTCTTGAAGCACGTTGCTACGTGCTTTTTCCATATACGCGAACCAGTGTGATAATTGAGGGAATAGCTGGAAAGAAGGGAGTTTCGGGAGGGATGATTGTGATTATTCTAACGAATTAATGCAAGTTTGTATTCAAAAATCCCCAAGGTATGCAGCCTGCAAACCTTGGGGATTTTTGAACTTCCATCAAAGGGAAGAGTTTCCCTGATCGGAGTTTCGTTTTATCGTTTCATTTTTTTGTTTTTAGTTGATTTCGTCAGTCTTCCAAGGACGAAAGCGCCTGCTGCGACACCAAGGATGGTATTCGTTTTCTTATTGAAAACTTGTTTTGTCACAAGGGCCATGTTTTGAGGCCTTTCAGCCAAGCGTCTCATGAAATAGCCGTACCAGTCTTTTCCGAATGGGACATACGTACAGAAGTTGTATCCATCTTTTGCTAGTTCGAATTGCATTTCTCGACGGAATCCATATAGCATTTGGAATTCGAACTTTTCGTTAGGGATGTTGTTTTCCTTGACGAACCGTTTCACATGATTGATCACATTATGGTCATGGGTCGCAATGGAAGTGAACTTGCCGTTAAGCAGATGATATTCGATCAACTGAATGAAGTTTTTATCGATATCTTCTTTTGATTGATAAGCCACAGAAGCAGGCTCTTTATATGCGCCTTTTACGATACGCAGACGATAGCCTTTGAATTTCTCAATGTCATCTTCGGCGCGGAAAAAGTATGCCTGTATAACGGTACCGATGTTATCATACTTTTCAGATAAAGTTTCAAGCAAGTCGAATGATGGTTGAAGACGATCGTAGTTTTCCATGTCGAAATTGATGAAAATGTCTTTTTTAGAAGCGCTGTCAACGATTTCCAACAGGTTTTCATAGCAGAAATCGTAATCGATATCCAATCCCAATTGAGATGGTTTCAAGGAGATATGAGCGTCTACGCCATTTTCTTCTATCGCATCGATCAATTTCAGGATTTGGTTTTTAGCAGCTGTAGCTTCTTCTCTTTCATAGACGAATTCACCGAGGTTATCGACGGTACATGAGATGCCATGTGCATTCAGTTCCTTGATGCTTTCGATTGTTTCTTCAATATTTGTCCCTGCAACAACACTCTGAGCACCCATTTTCAGACCGTACTTTTGTGCGGCACTGTTCAATGTTTTGTTTTCAGAGAGTTTGATAAAGAAATCTCTAAGTAACATGATGTACAACTCCTTAGTACTATTTTTCTATTACATTATAATATATTTTCAGACAAAATATAATTTTTTGTATTCATTATTTTAAAAAAATTTACTTAGAACCATATTTCTGGAAGTTTAGCTGTTAAAAATACGTTTGCCGCTTAAAAAAGAGAAGGTGGCGATATGTTAGGTGATCTTGCCAGGATGAAATATTTTCCCGGTATATTGCATTTTATCGTTCATGTTTGTTTTTCCTTAAATAGGAAGTAGTAGAACGGGCGGGATTAGTCATCCTTATAAAGAAAGGTATTTTATATACAGTAGGGTGGATTATGCGTAAAAAAATGGGATTATGGATCATTCTCGCTCTTGTGCTTGCTATTGCAGCGTATCTTGTTTATTTCGGCATCATTATTTTTTCATTCCAGAAAGAAGTGGGGAGGGACTATGAAACAGCCCACCCCGCAAGCCGGTTTTATTCGTCCGCTATAGGCCCGGATAAGGCGTTGATTGTTGATTCGCCCAGTGATGCGGCGGCTGTGAGGGCCGATATGATCGAGCAGGCAAAGGAGACACTTGATATTTCGTATTATTCAGCGGAAGCGGGACAATCTACAAACGTTTTTTGGTCTTTATTATTGGAGGCGGCGGACAGAGGCGTCCGTATACGGATGATACTCGATGGGATGGCAAACGGTGTGATGATGAAACAAAAAGATGTGCTATATGCCTTAAAGGCCCATCCGAATATTGAATTGAGGTTATACGAGCGGCCCAATCTGGCTCTTCCATGGACATTCAATAACCGCCTTCATGATAAATACATCATTGCGGACCATAAGACAGCCGTCCTGGGGGGCAGGAATATCAGCGACCGCTTTCTTGCACCCGATCATTATAAAGGCGAGATTGCCTACGATCGTGATGTTGTTGTGTACAATACCGGAACTGAAAAGGAAGGCAGCGTCATAAATGAACTGGAGCGCTACTTTAATGAGGTATATGATAGTCCATATGCAAAAAATGCACTAAGTAAACTGGGCAAACAGGCTGATTCGCAAGGACGGAAGAAAAGGGAGGGCCTGAAAAAGCTCCTGGAGGAAACAAGGAAAGAGGCAGAGCTCAAAGCGATTCCGTTCAATTGGAAGGAAAAACTTATTGAAACAAATAAAATCACTTTGATCCATAATCCGATAGCCCGTTTCGATAAGGAGCCATGGGTCTTATTTGAAATAAAACGGCTAATGGGTACGGCCGATCAGGAAGCCTTCTTCATGAGCCCGTATATTGTATCGAGCCGGAACCTATCCTGGTCGTTCCTTGGCGGCCTGAACCGCCAGGCAGATGTCCGGATCCTGACGAACTCCAGAGGCTCAACGCCGAATTTCCCTGCATTCTCCTCCTATTTGCTTCAGCGGGAAAAGCTGGTTGAAAGCGGCATTCAGATTTATGAATACCAGGGGGAACATTCCATCCATACGAAAACGTATTTGGTTGACGATGACATCAGTATCATCGGTTC
>CAKQBC010000330.1 GCA_934215995.1 uncultured Bacillus sp.
CCCTTAATATGCAGCCAAGTCTTTGTCATACAGCAGGCCAAAGACTAACTTTGGATAATGATTAAAAACAAAGGAAAACATTGCAGGACTTGATACTGCAATCCTTTCATTCATTTTTAACGGTGCAGGCACTTGCCGGGTTCATATTATTTCCCTTCTGATGCCCCATGTTTTTTAAAGGAAGGGGCCTGCCCGTTGCAGGCTGCCTTCCTTTTATTGATTCAGGTAAGTCTGATTACTATTCGAATTTCATTTCTTTCAATTCATCGCGTGTAGTAGGGACTTTCACGTCGCCGTTTTTAATTTTTTCAGTCCACTCTTCAACTGCCTTTAATGCTTCTTCAGAAACATTATCTGTAGTCGGAGCGATTCCGATTGCATCTTCTTCAAGGCCATATTCGATGATTTCCCCGCCAGGGAATTCTCCGTTCATGGATTTAGTGGACAAATCAATAACAGCAAGGTCAACTCGTTTAACCATTGAAGTCAATGTTACGTTCAGGTCAGTTCCTGGTACGTTCCCTTCTTCTGATTGGTCACGGTCAACACCGATTACCCATACATTCTTCTCATTATCTTGTGCTTTCAATTCAGTTGCAGCTGTGAATACACCTTCACCAGTACCGCCTGAAGCATGATAAATTACATCTACGCCAGATTTGTACATAGTGTTCGCAAGCTCTTTACCAGCTGTAGCATCACCGAAAGAGTTAGCATATTTTACTTCTACATCAATATCAGGGTTTACAGATTTCGCGCCGGCAATGAAGCCTACTTCAAACTTATTGATTAGCTCGCCGTCAACACCGCCGATGAAGCCCAATTTGTTGGATTCAGTAGCCATAGCAGCAACTACCCCTACCAGGAAAGAACCTTCGTGCTCTTTGAACACGACGCTCGCTACGTTGTCCAAGCCTTCGATACGCTCATCGACAATTGCAAAATGTGCATCTTCGCGTTGCTCTGCTACTTCTTTTATATCTTCAGCAAGGGCAAAACCGATACCAAGGATCAAATCATTGCCGTTACGCACCAAAGTGTTCAGGTTTGTCGCATAATCAGCATCACTTTGTGATTGAAGATAATCAATGCCGTTTCCTTTTGACATACCATTTTCCTTGGCGAATTCCTGCAATCCTTCCCAAGCCGACTGGTTGAATGATTTGTCATCCACACCGCCGATATCCGTTACCATTGCAACAGAGAAATCATTTTCCTTGTTTCCGGATGAATTTTCTTCTTTTTTATCATCGCTTCCACAAGCTCCAAGAATCGTCCCGGCAGCCAACACAAGAGACATTGCCAATCCAAACTTACGCTTCTTCAAGGTAAAACCCCCTAGTAAAGTTGTTGTTTGATTAGATTAAGAGAAGCATAGCCGTTTTATACTCGCCTTCGCATCACATGAAAACTGAACTTATTGGATTTAAAATAATTCAACGAGTACAATACAGGGCGATCATTCTCATCGTAATGCATCTGCTTCAAGACGAGCAGTCCGGTCTCCGGTTCACATTGCAGCAAAGGTGATATCCTCTCATGGTATCCCAGCGGTTCTATGTATGATACCGCATACATAATCCGGATGGCGGAATGGTCCTCCAATATGTTGAATATGGATTCTTCCTGAAAAGATAAATTCCCGGGCAGGTATTTCTCCAATACGGAATCCACGCAATAGACAACAGGTTCACCATTAGCAGTCCTTATCCTTTCAAGAACCAACAAGGACTCATCTTCTCCGCAATTGAACATTTTTTGTTCTTCTTCAGAGACGAGGCCGGAAGCAGAACTCAGAAAAACAGTGCCCGATTTCATGCCAGCCTGGTTAATCATATCCGTTACACTTGAAAGCTGTTCGATGCCTGAACTGAATTTAGGCTTTCCATTGACAAAAGTGCCGACACCATGTTTCCTGGTGACAACATTCTCCTCATCCAGAATGCGCAAAGCCTCACGAAGTGTCGCTCTGCTTACCCCAAGCTGCTTGGCCAATTCAAATTCGGATGGCAGTTTGTCTCCTTCAGTGTAAACACCGTCTTCAATATCGGATTTCAGTTTTTCGATAACCCTCAGATATAAATGACGCGGATCGAACTTAACGGACATGAAAATCACCTCCAACACACTTACACCTAAGACTTCAGACCTCAGATGTATATTCTCTCAACTAATCGTCTATAGATTATCATTTTTTCGAAAATAAATAAATAAGGTTTCTGTAAATTAAAATGTTTTAAAATAGTTTGTTAAAAATTCATGCACATAAACCCTTGGAAACACTCATTTCTTCGTAAATTGTCGAATATTCCGACTATTTTACCATCTTTCTGCCCGATAGCAGCCCTTTCCATTTTCCGCTAAAAAAGAAGGCTTATTTACCTATCCCCTAAGGATACAGGCAAATAAGCTACTATTGTTTATGAATGTTTTATTTCCGCTTCAGGATTATCTTTCCCTATCAAGACCGTCCTCGGCTTGCTGCCTTCATAAGGGCCCACAACCCTACGCGCTTCCATTTCATCAATCAGGCGCGCTGCCCTTGAGTAACCGATCCTGAATCTCCTCTGCAGCATAGAAACAGAGGCCGTTTCCATTTCGATTACAAGAGCAACAGCCGAATCATACAGTTCATCTTCAACTTCCCCGGATACCTCCTGCGGCTCATCCGGAATCATATCTTCATTGTATTGGGCCTTTTGCTGGGAGATGACGAAGTTAACCATATCCTCAACTTCCTGGTCGGATAAAAACGCACCCTGTACCCGGATCGGTTTGGATGCACCTACCGGAAGGAACAGCATATCCCCTCTTCCCAACAGTTTCTCGGCCCCCCCCATATCGAGGATCGTCCTTGAATCTGTCATGGACGATACACTGAAGGCTATCCTCGATGGAATATTCGCCTTGATTACCCCTGTAATGACATCTACGGATGGCCTCTGTGTCGCTATGATCAAATGGATGCCGGCAGCCCGCGCCATTTGCGCAAGCCTTGTGATGGCATCCTCCACGTCAGAAGAAGCAACCATCATCAGGTCGGCAAGCTCATCGACGATGACGACGATATAAGGAAGCAATGGCTGCATCTCTTCGTTTTCCATATTATGCAGCTTCACATAGTCGTTATATCCCTCTATGTTTCTGGTGCCTGTGTGGGCGAACAGTTCATAGCGCCTTTCCATTTCATTGACTACTTTTTTAAGCGCCTGCGATGCTTTTTTTGCATCCGTCACTACAGGGGCAAGAAGATGGGGAATCCCATTATACATATTGAGCTCAACCATTTTCGGGTCGATCATCATAAG
>CAKQBC010000331.1 GCA_934215995.1 uncultured Bacillus sp.
GCGTAAACCGGAACCCCACAATCGGACTGTTCCCACATTGCAGATCCTTCATTTCTAACATCCCCTTTCTGAAAATGAACACAAAAAAGCTGCACCCGTGAAGATGCAGCCGTGATTTCAGAAATGCCCATAAACAAAAAGGGCGCCATGAAACTCGCCGCACTTCCTCACGCAGGTCCTAACCTGATCGAGTTCAAAGGGATCGGAGCAGCGCTCTCATCTCAGCCCAAACGGGCACCCCCAGTGCAATGACGGTATGCAGTTTTTCGTGCTTCGGGATGGCCCCGATATATCCAGTGTAGGGGATGGACATGCGATTGTAAAGACACCCGGAAAATGCGGCCTCAGTTTTCCGGAACTTTGCACGGAACCGCAGACCTGTAAAACTTGGCGCCTCCCTGAATGGCTTTTAAAGCTTCAGGGACAAGACGGGAGTGATGCAGAAAGGCGTGGATCACGCCCCGGAATTCATCCAGCTCCGCGTTGCAACCGTTGGCGGAAAGAATTTCGTAGAGCAGCTTGCTGTCATCCTGCAAAGGGTCCAGGTCCCCGTAAGCAATATAGCAAGGAGGCACAGCCTTGGTTAAATCGTTCGAGAAACAGTCAAAATACGGCGCGTCTTTGTTTTCACCCAGATACATCCTTGTATACTCCAGCAGGTCATCCCGGCTTAATCCGTCATAGTCTCCGCCGAGTAAGCGCCTCGACTTTGAATCTGTCAGCCCAAAAGCGCCGTAGTATAGAAGCAGGCACCGCAAATAGGAAACATCGTTCGTTTGATCCCTTAAATAAAGCGCGGTACCCAACGATAAGTTGGCTCCGCCCGAATCTCCGGCAAGGGAAATGTCCTCTCGGTCAATTCCATACTCTTCCGCATGCTGCCTCAGCCATTCCACCATGAACGCACACTCTTCTATTTGCGTCGGATAAGGATACTCAGGAGCCAATCGGTAGTCGATCCCGATGACGACGGATCCCGTTTCCTCCATGAGCAGCCGCATGATTTTACTGTGTGTGTCCAGGTTGCCGACCACAAATCCGCCTCCGTGAATAAAGACGATAGCTCCATTACCGATCCGGTTTTCCGGATAATGAAAGCGGACCGGGAGGGGGCCGTGCGGGCCTTCGATCTCCAGATCAATCGTTTTGGCCGGCTCGGGTCCGCCCTCGTTCCAAAACTCTCTTTCCTTCTCGTAATTCCGTCTCATTTCCCCGATGGAGGACCCGGTCGAAAAGGCATCTTCCACAAGTTCATTTTGTTTAAGCAAGGCCTGGTGCATTTCGGGCGTCATTTTATCAAAGACATTGATTTTATTGAACGCCATCATGGTTGTCTCCTTCTGGGGCAGTGCCTTTTTCAAGCAGCAACTTGAGGTTCCAGACGATAAACAGAAGCATGCCGACCTGTAATACCTTTTCTGCGATCAGTTCCCATCCGCTCAAATAATAAAGATCCATGTTAGATTCCTCCCTGCATTTGGTGTTTATCTTTTCTGATCTGCCTGATAAACCCGGTAGCCATCAGGATAAAGAAGAACAGATATGGATAGGACAAAGTGGTAGCCAGTGACTTTACGGCATTCAGGGCATCGTTTCCACCCAAAGTAGTTGCAAAAATACCAGTCAGGGCGATGACCGTGATAAGGATCACCCAAACCGCACTTCTGACGGGGGCTGCCTCTTTGCCATCAGCATCTGTCATCCTGGCCAACGACAAAGCCGCACTTGTGATCGTTGTGGAAATGAACATGACCAACAAGATAATCGTTGCAATTGAGGTGAGCGTCGGCCAGGGCATCGTCTGAAGGATCGCGAAGAACGTCATATCGGGACTTTCCATTGCGTGCTTTGCGATTTGTTCAGTGCCTAATATAGCGTCCAGCAGGGCAATCCCGCCAAATGCGGCGTGCCAGATCAGCATGAACAAGACCGGTATGGTCATGGTTGCGAAAGCGAATTGCCGGATTGTTCGTCCTTTTGAAATGGAGGCGATGAATACGCCCATGAAAGGCGTCCATGAAATCCACCACATATTATTGGAGACATCCCATGTGGTCGAATAGGTCGGATCAGCGCTGAAGAGGAACATTTCAAAGTTCCTCGGGAGAAGCTGGTCAATATAGGTCCCGAGAAGCTGGACAACCTGACTTAAGATATAGCGGGTCGGGCCGAAAAGGATCGCAAACAGCAAAATGGCAATGGCCAGATAGACGTTCCAATCGCCCAATACTTGCATGCCCTTGCCGACTTTCTTCGTTGTTGCGGCGAACAGACAGACAATCAGCAAAATCGCCAAGACTGCATAAGGCAACATCGCTTGAAAGGCCCCGCCGATATCGGCAACCTGGTTCATCCCCGTGGCGATCTGGACACTGCCCAGTCCCATCGTGGCCGCAATCGTCATGCCCGAGCAGACAATAGCCAACACATTCATCGAATATTTGGTGGCAGGCACCCATTTGCGCTTCCCGAAACTCGTTTCAATGACATCTCCAGGCAAGTAACGGATATTGTGCTTTGAAACAAAATAGGCCATGATCAGTCCGGCAACACTGAAGATTGCCCATACTGAGATGCCCCAATGGTAAAGCGCCGTCCCCATCGCTTCCCTGGCGGCCACCATCGTATTGGGAGCCTCAGTGCTGCCCGGGGACAGATAATAAGCATAAAGAGGTTCGTTGACACCAAAGTAAATAATCCCGATGCCGATCGAAGAGGTAAACAACATCGCCAGCCAGGAAAAAAGACTATATTCCGGCTTTGTATCCTTCCCGCCAATGACAATGGTCCCGTACTTGGAAATCCCAAGTGCCAATAACAGCCCCATACATAAAACAGGAATCATCATTGCAACCCAACCGTACTGCGCTGCGAATAATGACTGAAGAAAAGTCATGATCTTGGCCAGCGCACTTGGGCTAACCAAAGAAAAGATGGAAAAAAGCGCTGTGATTGACGCTGAAACGATGAACATGGCAGTGAATATTTTTGGCTTGCCTTTCACTTTCTCTATGACTTTCTGCTTTACAATGATCTCTCCGGACATGCTCTCATCTCCTTAATAAGTAGCGGTTTAGTAGAAGTGCACGGTTCTGGCAAATGCTCAACACGATTAATCAACTGAATTTTATGTATGTGGCGGGCTAACCTCCCCAATCAGCATTCCTGCTTCTATGAAATGCAAGAATTGTGCCACACAACAAGTTGATTATCTTTCATTAATTATCAGACTAATTAGATGCTTTACCGGTGGTGAATGAGTTGCGTTTGACTCAAAATAAGTGTGAAAGTAAT
>CAKQBC010000332.1 GCA_934215995.1 uncultured Bacillus sp.
GATCTGTACCGTTCAAAAAGTTCCTCCAGATGACGAAAAAGATATTCAAGAAAGAAGGGCGCTGGCTTTACACATTATTTCTCGTAGGCGGGTTCGCCATGTTCATCCTGTTTGCCCTTCAAGTATACTTATCAACTGATTTGGAAGAACAATTTCATATGAAAGGGGTGAAGAAAGGCCTTGTATTGGCCATTCCCCTTTTGTTTCTTTGCGTTTCCTCCCTGATTAGCAGCAAAGCAATCAAAGGAAGCAAAATCCTAATGAAAAATGTCATTATTCTCGGGTTGGTCATGCAGGTGTTTTCTTTGCTTTTCTTCAGAAAATACGAGTCCATTGTCTTGCTCGTGCTGCTTTTCACAGTGAATGGAATCGCAATCGGGATTATCCTCCCGGCGCTTGATGCGCTGATCACCGAAAACATCGAAAAATCACAGCGTGGGCTGATCACATCATTTTATAGTTCAGCCAGATTTTTTGGGGTGGCAGCCGGCCCTTTGGCGATGTCGGCTCTCTACGACAAGCCGATGTTCATACCGGTGCTTTTCGCAAACGCGTTTACACTGCTGCTGATTATTCTGGTGATTAAGAAGATAAAGGTCGATGGGACAGAAAAACCAACCAGTTGAAACAATTGCATTAACGCGGGCCCAATCAGGGGACCGCGTTTCTTTTTGCTGGGTGAACCCGTTGTATTAGCACAGACAGTGTATTATAACAGTGTGCAAATATTTTCCCTGTTATATTTTTTTATAACTGGAAAATCCTTATGCCCCAAGGGTTTGGGGTGGGATAAGATGGAATTGTTATAATAATTTTCTAAAAATTTTAAAAAATGTAGTGACAAGAATTGGTGGTATGTTATACAATACAAGAGAAATAAATAATCTGTATTATAACAACATGAAAACGATGGTTGCCAAGATAGGGCGCCTTCAAACATAACGGCAGAATAAAACTCATTACATTCGGGAGGTAATTAGATGAGCAGAGACCAAAGAATCCAAGAGCTTGAACAAAACTGGAAAAAAGAAGAAAGGTGGAAAGGGATTACAAGGCCGTACACTGCGGAGGAAGTCATTAAATTAAGGGGTTCCCTGGATGTTGAATATACATTGGCAAAACGCGGTTCCGAAAAATTATGGAACCTGATCAATACGGAGGACTTCATCAATGCGCTCGGTGCCCTTACAGGAAACCAGGCAATGCAGCAGGTGAAAGCCGGGCTAAAAGCAATTTACTTAAGCGGATGGCAGGTTGCTGCAGATGCTAACATGTCGGGCCATATGTATCCGGACCAAAGCTTATATCCGGCCAACTCCGTGCCCCAGGTTGTAAAACGGATCAACCAGGCGCTCCAGCGTGCCGACCAAATCCATTACCTTGAGGGGAAAGAAGAAATCGACTGGTTCGCTCCGATCGTTGCGGATGCGGAAGCGGGCTTCGGGGGCCAGCTGAATGTATTTGAATTGATGAAAGCGATGAGCGAAGCAGGTGCTTCCGGTGTCCACTTCGAGGATCAGCTTTCATCAGAGAAGAAATGCGGCCATTTAGGCGGGAAAGTATTGTTACCGACACAAACAGCTGTGAAAAACCTGATTTCAGCCAGGCTGGCTGCGGATGTCATGGGTGTGCCGACCGTATTGATCGCAAGGACGGATGCCGATGCAGCCGATTTGATCACCAGCGATGTGGATGAAGCGGATGCACCGTTCATCACAGGCGAAAGAACAGCGGAAGGTTTCTTCAGAACAAAAGCAGGCATCGATCAAGCCATCGCCAGAGGGCTCGCTTATGCGCCATATGCAGACCTTGTCTGGTGTGAAACATCCGAACCGAACCTGGAGCAAGCTCAAAAGTTTGCTGATGCCATCCATGAGAAATTCCCTGGCAAACTGCTTGCATACAACTGCTCGCCATCCTTCAACTGGAAATCGAAACTGGATGATGAAACGATTGCCAATTTCCAAAGAGAACTCGGCAAAATGGGCTACAAGTTCCAATTCGTCACTTTGGCTGGCTTCCACTCATTGAATCATGGAATGTTCGAGCTTGCACGCCAATATAAAGATAGAGGAATGGCTGCTTATTCCGAGCTTCAGCAAGCTGAATTCAGTAGCGAGGAATTCGGTTATACAGCAACAAGACATCAGCGGGAAGTCGGTACAGGCTATTTCGATGAAGTGGCAACAGTCGTGAGCGGAGGAACATCTTCCACAACTGCATTAAAAGGCTCCACCGAAGCTGAACAGTTCCAGACAGCTAAATAAAGTCTATAAGTGATGACAGGTCCCTTTGGTAAAGGCCAAGGGGACCAAATAAAAACTAGGAGGAATATATAATGAAAAACCAAACAAAATTCCGCAAGATCTCAACGGAAAAAAATTGCCCGGAATGCGGCAGCACAATCCATATCAGCCAAGAGTGCTATTTGATGGAATGTGATTATTGCTTATCCAAAAAACAAGAATCCTGAAGATAGGGTGATTACAGACCCTGTCTTTTTTTTTGTTCCGTTAACGCTATTCTCAATTTCCGTAGTGTGTATGCCCACGTCTCTTTCACACCCTGCAGTGCATCGGCCTGCAGAGGTCGCTGCACTTCGCTCGTACCTTCCATAATCAACACTAAATTGACACAGCCTTTTGTTTACAAACGGCTATTATATATTTTCCGTTCACTATATATTTGCAATTCCCAATAACGGAAATCGCTGAAATTACCAATAATACGGACTGTTCCTGAACCTTCTTTTGATACATACTATAGGTGTATGTATGCAAGGAGGTATTGTCAGATGGCAAAGAAAACAGTAGAGGATATCCTGGAACAAGGCATATACGGCCCAAAAGAAATTAATCCGGAAGAAAGAAGAAAATTTCTTGGGACACTGCGTGAACGGATTGTCCTTGCTTTATTTTCTGCCCAGGTTAGAGGGGAACACGTGCAGCCGGAACTTTTAGAGGAAATGAAGAGGAATTCCGGAGCGAGGCTATATTTGAATGGAACAATCGATTATTCCTATTTATCGAAATACATTAAATCAGCAAATCAATATGGAATCCCATACAAGATGGTAACGAACCAAGGCCGGGAAACGAATATCGGGCTTGTGCTTGCCTATGATCATGCAATTGATAAAGAAAACATCTATATAGAGGAAGGGAAAATAAAACAGGAGCAAGAGGATGCCCCGGGGAACGGTAAACCAACTTTCTTCTCAAAGTTGAAGTCTTGGTTCAAATAAATGGGACACTGCAATAAATAATCACAAAAAAGAATAAATAAACGA
>CAKQBC010000333.1 GCA_934215995.1 uncultured Bacillus sp.
AGCTTGAACAGCAATTGGATCAGATTATTATTAAAATTTTTCTTCAATGAAAATGGGAACATAAATTGAAGCTGTGTTTTCATAACTGTCTGTTCTTTGCCATAAGCCATCCGTCTTCACCCAACTCTCTCGAATACATGAGTATACCCTTTTTCCTCATCAAAAAAACCCCATCCTCTGGTTCGGAATAGGGTTCTAGTTGGATAAGTTCTTAAGGCTATTGAGGAATTCTTTTGTAATCTTTTTTTCTTTCGGCTTTTTTTTCAAAGGTATCTGTTTTTTGACGCTGTTTTTGGCAGCAAGGCTTTTCATCCCGCACTCTCCTTTGTCGAATCTTGGCTGCATTCCGTCCTTTTGTCCTGCATACATCCCGGATCGCCTAGTTAAGTAGTACCCGCGTATATACTTCATAAAACACATAACCTTATTTTTTCTATTCTTTTTTCCGAAAACCCTCGCATATAAATGCTTCTCGGTACTCAAACCGGCTGGTTTCATGCCGTCTGCTTCTTCTTTAATCGGAAATATCGTATAATGGAGAGAAGGCCTTTTTTTGGAAGCTTGCCAAAAAGCAGGCAACGTGCCGAAGAATGCCATATAGTTGATCGATTTTTTCGCGGTGGACCGGTCCCGTTTTGTGGCCGGTCTGCCTGCTGCCAAATACAGAACATGCAGGATGGTCGGAGGTTTCACAATGTTGAATGCATTACAGTTTTATAATGAAGAATTGAATAAAGTACTGGATCCAAAAGTCCCGGCGGATGTTGTTGCGGTACAGCGCGGACTGCTGCTGTACCGGCAGGAGATGGTCTTCCGCCTTATGCATGAAGGGGAAACAATTGAAGCTACCGTACAGGATGTCATCCCCTGCATCGTCAAGCTCGATCTAACATTCCCTGTAATGAGCACCTGCACCTGCAAGCAGCCGCATCCTTGCCGCCACCAGCTTGCGGTCTTTTTCAAAGCCTATGCTCAGCATTCGTCAATCAGCGACTGGATTCATACGTGGAAAAACGGTGCTTCGTCTGCCCAGATTAAAAATATACAGTTGCAGAAGGCCAAGGAGCTCCTGAATGAAAAACCGCTCGCCAATTCGTATGATTCGTGGAAGGAGTTCACAGAAAAAACCTTCCAAACCCATATTGCCTACTTTCTGAACCAACCGACGTATACACTGACGATGAAGTGGGATACATATTTGCAGCGGCTGAAATCCAAAATGCCGATGCAAAATGAATGGAAGATGCTTTATTTGTTCATTACCAAGTACCTGACCTTCTTTCTTTGCTTAAAAAGCTTAGAAGCAGAAGAAACAAGCAACTCTGCCCGCTACTTTCTGAACAAGGAAGCGGAAGCATTGGCAGATGGGCTGATTACGATGCTCGTTCCATTAACACGGATATCACGGCCTTTCGCCTTTGACGGCTTTTTCAACGGAATCCGGGAAGACGCAGGCACCCTGCTGGATTACGAGCCATTGCCCGGGCACCGCATCGACCTGTACCGTGAACTTTGGACCCAGCTGCTTAAGGAGAAAACATGGCGCAAACAGGAGCTATCCCGCCTGCAGGAGATGCAGGGCAGCAACCAATCCCTTGTCATTGCAGCCATTCATCTTTCGTTATTGACGGAACAAGCTGACAGCATCGAAGAATTGCTGAAACAGCTGGAACCGGAGCAATACCCGGCGATCAAATACTGGCTGTACAAAGCGGACAGGCCGCAAGCGGAACCGTTTGTCCAGTTTTTGCTCCATCATATACGGGCATACCTCGCATGCACACATAATTACTACATGAAAAAAGAGTTTATCCAGTTCATCAGCAGATACGTACAGCAATTCTGCCTGAAAGCCGATCGGCCCGAGCTTTTCGACCAGTTTTGCGAAACATGCCTGCCGTATAGCTTTACGGTCTACAGCAACCATCTGATCGATACAGGAAGGCATCGGAAATGGGTGGAGCTTTATCTTTATAACGGCATCGACCCGGAGTATATCAGCTCGGATGAAATCAGCCTGGTCAACAAGGAAGATCCATCGCTCCTGCTGCCCCTCTACACAAGGCTCGTCACAGATAAGATCGGCAGCAAAAACCGCCAAAGCTACAGGGCGGCTGTCCGGTATTTGAAAAAGATACGGACAATCTATAAAAAGACGAAGAATCTCGAACAATGGAATATGTATATAGAAAAAATACAGAACTCGAACAAAAGGCTGCGTGCCTTCCAAGAAGAATTGAAGAGAGGGAAGCTAATCGATGCTGACTAATACAACCGTTCATATGGAACTTCTGCAATCAGGCGAATACTTTTTGACTGCATACACCGAAGATGGCCAGATTCTTAAGCCGGCCGAATATGCCAAGCATCTCTTTGCCTGGGATGAAGCAAGCTTCTACGGAAACTTCCTGGAATACGCAACCATCGATGGACGGGAAGGCATCACCCTCGACGCCTGGGGGCTCCTGTCCCTTTTCTCGCAGGACCATTTTCTGTCGTTCATCAATTGGAAATGGGATGAGCTGGCTTCGCTATGCCTTAGCACTGCTCCCTCCATTAAGGAACAAATTGAACAGGGAGTACCCTTGCCAGACTTCTCGCAGCTCCATGAGAAGGGGCCTGCCTGGAGGCTTCCCGGCTCAATCATTGATGAATTCGATGAAGACCATTGGCGGGAGGCGCTGTCGGGCCTTGATGGCATGACTACCCTTGATTTTGTCGAAGGATGGTACAGCGGGGCTGTTTCAGAAAGCCTTCTTCAAAAACCCGAAACGAAGGAAAAGTGGGAACATGCCCTTCAATCCCTGCAAACTTCTGAATTGAAGCCCGAAGAGCTTGCAGCTTACTTTACAGAGGAAAGATGGCATAAGTGGCTGCATATGGCCGACAGCCCTCTTCCTTTCACAACCGGACTGCGGCTGATTGAGCCTATTGATGGCGATGGCCCTTGGTCCCTCGAGGTGATTGTGAAATCAAAGAAAAAGGAAGACCAGATCAAGGTATACGGAAAGCACAAGCTTCCGAAGGCATGGGCCGCACATGAAGAAGAAATACTCGAGCAAATCGAGGGCTGGAAGGTGCTAGTCCCTTCCCTGCAGGAAAACGGGCGCCTGAAAACGGCCCTGACGGAAGAAGAGGCATGGCAGTTCCTGACGGCAGGAAGCGAAAAGCTTCTGTTCGCAGGCGCTGAAATTCTGCTTCCATCCTGGTGGAACGATATCAAGAAGTCATCCCTCAAGCTGAAAGCAAGAGTATCCGGCAATGGGCCTAAAGGAAAATC
>CAKQBC010000334.1 GCA_934215995.1 uncultured Bacillus sp.
ACAAAAGAGATAATGTACTTAAAGCTCGCATTACATTAGCGAACAACCCGAGTCACTTGGAGTTTGTAGGCGCAGTTGTAGACGGTTATACAAGAGCGGCTCAGGACAACCGCGAGAAAGCCGGCTATCCGACTCAAGACTTTGATAAATCATTAGCGGTTATCATCCATGGTGACGCTGCATTCCCAGGTGAGGGTGTTGTAGCTGAAACATTGAACCTTGGCGGACTGGATGCATACAAAACCGGCGGATCTGTTCACATTATCGCGAACAATATGATCGGTTTCACTACGGTGAGCGAAGACTCCCGATCCACGAAATATTCAAGTGACCTGGCAAAAGGATACGAGATTCCGATTGTCCACGTGAATGCCGATGATCCGGAAGCTTGCATTGCAGCCGTTTACTTGGCTTATTTGTACAGAAAAGAATTCGAAAAGGATTTCTTGATCGACCTGATCGGATACCGCCGCTTCGGACATAATGAAATGGATGAGCCGCTTGTGACACAGCCGCAAATGTACAACCTGATCCATCAGCATCCTACCGTTAAAGAACTTTATGCGAAGAAGCTGATTGATGCAGGGGCAGTTACGGAAGAGGAATATAAAGAGCTTCAGGCAAGCGTTGCTTCACGCTTAAAGGCTGCCTATGACAAAATCTCGAACAATAAGAAGGATGTCCTGTTCAGCATGGTTCCTCCTGAAACAGTGGAGCATGGCATTCCGAAGATGGATACATCCGTCAGCCTTGAGCGCCTGAGAAATATTAATGATGAGCTATTGAAGTGGCCGGAAGGCTTCAACGTCTTCAAGAAGCTTGAGAAGATTCTGAAAAGGCGTGAAGGCAGCTTTGCCGAAAAAGGGAAGATCGATTGGGCACTGGCCGAAACCTTGGCATTCGCGAGCATTGTGGAAGATGGTACGCCAATCCGCCTGACAGGCCAGGATTCAGAGCGCGGAACATTCTCGCAAAGGCATTTGGTGCTCCATGACAGTGAGACCGGGAAAAAATATTCACCGCTTCATATGCTTTCAAATGCAAAAGCATCATTCGCGGTGCATAACAGCCCATTATCAGAAGTATCCGTTCTTGCTTTTGAATACGGATACAATGTTTTCTCTCCTGAAACGCTTGTTCTTTGGGAAGCGCAATATGGGGATTTCGCCAATGTGGCGCAGGTAGTCTTTGATCAATTCATTTCATCGAGCCGTGCTAAATGGGGCCAAAAATCCGGCCTTGTCATGCTTCTGCCGCATGGGTATGAAGGCCAAGGGCCTGAGCACTCCAGCGCACGCCTGGAACGATATCTGCAGCTTGCAGCAGAGAACAACTGGACAGTTGCAAACCTGTCAAGCGCCGCTCAATATTTCCATATCTTAAGGCGCCAGGCGAAAGTGCTGACAATGGATGAAGTGAGGCCTTTGGTTCTTATGACACCGAAGAGCCTGCTCAGGAACCAAAGTGTTGCTTCCTTGCCTCATGAACTGAGTGAAGGGGAATTCAAGCCATTCTTTGAAGATCCATCCACTGAGGACTTGAACAATAAGGACGTAACAAGATTAGTCATAAGCACAGGGAAAATGAGCATCGACCTTTATGAGCATTCTGAAAAATTGGAAGACCAGAAATCTATCAAACTAGTAAGGCTTGAAGAAATTTATCCATTCCCATTCGAGGAAATCCAGGAGTATTTCAAACAGTTCAAGAACCTGAAAGAAATCGTATGGGTTCAGGAAGAGCCGAAGAATATGGGAGCATGGTCATTCGTTGAACCAAGATTGAGGGCTGCAGCACCTAAAGGCAAAGATGTCAGATATATCGGCAGGAAGAGACGTTCAAGTACTGCTGAAGGGGATCCACTAATCCATAAAGATGAGCAACAACGAATCATTACGGAAGCATTTCAACAATAAAGCAAAAGAGGGGAAACAATCATGGCAGAAATTATTGTACCGGAATTAGCTGAATCTATTACTGAAGGAACAGTTGCCCAATGGCTAAAACAACCTGGCGAAAAGATTGAAAAAGGGGAGTACATTGCTGAGCTTGAAACAGACAAGGTAAACGTTGAAATCATTTCGGAATTCAGCGGCGTAGTGGGCGAATTTTTGAAGGAAGAAGGCGACACTGTCCAAGTCGGCGAAGCAATCGCAATCGTAAATGAGGGCGGCGAACCGACTGAAACGGTGAAAGAGGAAGCTGCTAATCCGTCTGAACCATCTAAATCTTCAGCGGAACAAACGCAGGAAAAGCAAGGGCAAGAAGAAGCGAAAGCTGAGGCAAAAGCTGAAGAACCAAGCAAAAAAGGCAATGCGCCAATCGCTTCACCAGCTGCACGCAAGCTTGCGCGTGAAAAAGGAATCGACCTTTCAAATGTGGCTACAAATGATCCATTAGGCCGCATTCGTGTGCACGATGTGGAGAATGCAGGAAGCCAGCCGGCTCCTCAAAAAGCTGCGGCGCCTTCACAATCTGCTCCGTCAGCGAAAAAAGCGACAGATGTGCCTCAATTCGATAAACCTGTTGAAATCGAAAAAATGTCGCGCAGAAGGCAAACAATCGCAAAACGCTTGGTTGAAGCCCAGCATACTGCGGCTATGCTGACAACATTCAATGAAGTTGACATGTCTGCGATCATGGATCTTCGCAAACGCCGCAAAGATTCATTCCAAAAAAGCAACGATGTTAAATTAGGATTCATGTCCTTCTTCACGAAGGCCGTTGTAGGGGCCCTGAAAAAATATCCGCTGCTTAACGCAGAAATCCATGGCGATCAATTGATCATCAAGAAATTCTATGATATCGGTATCGCTGTTGCCGCTCCAGACGGGCTGGTTGTACCGGTTGTGCGTGACGCTGATAAACTTGGTTTCGCAGGCATCGAAAAAGAAATCGCTTCTTTGGCTGAGAAAGCGCGTAACAATAAATTGGGATTGTCTGATCTGCAAGGCGGATCCTTCACAATTACAAATGGCGGAACATTCGGTTCCTTGATGTCCACTCCGATCTTGAATGCGCCGCAAGTCGGTATCCTCGGTATGCACAAAACGCAATACCGCCCGGTGGCAATTGATGAAAATACAATGGAAATCAGGCCAATGATGTACATTGCCCTCTCCTATGACCATAGGATTGTTGACGGTAAAGAAGCAGTGAGCTTCCTTGTGAAAGTGAAGGAATTGCTTGAAGACCCAGAACAATTATTGTTGGAAGGCTGATGTAAACAACCTGTGATTGTGATAGCTCCTGTTCCCAAGACAGGAGCTGTTTTTTTGT
>CAKQBC010000335.1 GCA_934215995.1 uncultured Bacillus sp.
TTCGCTTTTTTGCTTTTCAAGCTCTTCCCATGATAAAAGAGGGACCACGCTTCGTTCCGTCTTTTTGTTCAGTTTGTTTTTTACCTGATATTGAACTTCGATATACCCTTTTTGCAAGTCTTTTTGGAACAGCGATGCATGCTCATGCTCCATTGCCGCATCGAAATCGACAGCATCCTGGCTTGCGAAATAGCGGCGGATTTGGGGATGCAGGTTATTTACATCCCCGGTGCATGTCAAAAGCTTTTTATACTTGGCTTTCAAGGCAGCAGGAAGCATGGCCTGCAGCGCTGTGATTTTCAGGCATAGTGTCTCCTTCGTCAGCCAGTCGGCCAGCTGGAGCAGCTCTTCGTTCAGCACCGGCTCAAGGTCCAGCAGCGAGTCGATGGCTTTGAGATTTTTCGCATGTATATCTGTCTGATTTTTCAATCCGACGACAAAGCCCTGCACCTTTCGCGGTCCAAAGGGCACCACTACCCTGGTCCCAGGCGTGACCATCCCCTGCCATTGGGCTGGGATGGCATAATCAAAAGCATTATCTGTCTGCCTGGACGGGACATCCACAATTACGGATGCGATTTCCATATGCATCAATCCTTTTCAAACAAACTGGCAACCTCTGCAAGAATCGTGCATGCGACTTCATTCTTGCTCATCAGCGGCATCTCTTTTTTCGAGCCATCCTTTTTGAAGATGGTAACAATATTCGTATCTGTCCCAAAGCCGGCCCCTTCGGAGGCGACATTGTTGGCGACAATCATATCTGCGTTCTTCTTTTCAAGCTTAGCGGCCGCATAATGCTCCATATCGTGCGTCTCCGCCGCAAACCCCACCAAGATCTGCCCCTCTTTCGTCCGGCCCAGTTCCTTCAGGATATCCTTTGTACGTTCCAATTCGATTTGCAGATTGCCTGGCTGCTTTTTCATCTTTTGTGTATGGATCACCTTCGGCCTGTAGTCTGCAACTGCAGCCGTTTTGATGATAATATCCTGTGCGGGTGCTTTCGCCATAACTTCCCTGTACATATCCTCAGCCGATTCTGCCTTCACCACATGGACCCCAGCCGGCGGATCGAGCGTGACAGGGCCTGAAACAAGGGTTACATCCGCTCCCATCCTGGCTGCTTCCTCGGCAATCGCATACCCCATTTTTCCGGTGGAACGGTTTGTAATATAACGGACAGGGTCTATTTTCTCCCTGGTCGGGCCAGCCGTGACCAACACCTTGCGTCCGGCCAGGAGCTGGGTTTTCCCCTCATCCGCCAGGCTCGCCTTAAGATAGCGGATGATATTTTCCGGTTCCTCCATACGCCCTTTGCCTGTATAACCGCAGGCAAGGTAGCCTTCGCCCGGCTCTATGAAGCTGTAGCCAAAGCTTTTTAGTATATTCATATTCCGCTGTACGGCCGGATGCCCATACATATGGACATTCATGGCCGGAGCCAGATAGACATCGGATGTGGCCGCGAGCATAATAGTGGAGATCATATCATCAGCTATGCCTCCCGCAAGCTTTCCGATTATATTGGCGGTTGCCGGCGCAACCAATATAAGGTCAGGCCAGTCCGCCAAGTCGATATGAGCAATTACCTCCGGATTGTTTTCCTGGAAAGTATCCGTATACACTTCATTTCTGGACAATGCCTGAAACGTAAGCGGTGCGACAAATTTTGCGGCGGACTCGCTCATCACCACTTTCACTTCGGCACCTTCCTGTACGAGTTTACTGGTCAAGGCTGCCGCTTTAAATACAGCAATCCCCCCTGTCACACAAAGCAATATCTTTTTCCTGTTCAGCATCACATTTGCCCCCCGTATTGTTGTAGCTTCTATTATGAAGGATAAACAGTCTTTTTTCACCTTTTTCATACATGCCCTGCCTTAAGTGCAAACGCCCGTATCCCTATAGGAAAGCCTGTACGCCGGCGTTTCCTTCGAAGGCGTTTTTTAGGCATACTAAAACCTTGTCTTTTTGGGACAAGGTTTCAGATGGTCAATTATGCTTCAGCGTTGTTTTCGTTGCTTTCATGCGTATAAGTAAGGATGCCAGCATTGATTTCCTCAAGCGCTTTTCCTACGCTTTTATAAGAAACCGTTTTTTCGATTTTTTGGTCATCCTGAAGCTGCATTTTTCTTGCACGCTTTGCAGCAACCGATACCAATGAATATTTGGAATCAATTTTATTCAGCAATGAATCGATAGATGGGTATAACATTTATTCAACCTCCAGCATTTTCAAATATCTTTTTGCCACTCTTTCGCGTCTGCAATGTTCCGCGACGACAATAGCCTCTATTTTATCACAAGCTGTTTCAACTGTGTCATTCTCAACGACATAATCATACAGATCCATCATTTCAATCTCTTCCTCGGCTGTCTTCAACCTTTGATTGATCACTTCGTCTGTTTCCGTGCCGCGGTTTACGATCCTGTTCTTCAGCTCGGAAAGGCTAGGCGGCGCAAGGAATATGAACAGCCCCTCAGGGAATTTCTCCCTTACCTGGCGTGCTCCCTGCACTTCAATCTCAAGGAAGACGTCACGTCCATTCTCGATTGTCTCCCTTACATAATCCACAGGTGTGCCATAATAGTTATCAACGAACTTGGCGTATTCCAGAAGCTTTCCCTGCTCGATCAATGCTTCGAACTCTTCATGCGTCTTGAAAAAATAATCGACGCCATCCACTTCGCCTGCTCTAGGCTTTCTTGTGGTCATGCTGATTGAATATTCAAAAGCCGTGTCTTCCCTGGAAAACAACGCCTTCCGGACAGTCCCTTTCCCTACACCGGATGGTCCCGATAAAACGATGAGCAAACCTTTTTCTTTCATTACTTTCACTTATCCTTCCTCAACACTTTCTTCACGGTCATGCAGCCTGGAAGCCACGGTTTCCGGCTGGACAGCCGACAGGATGACATGGTCGCTGTCTGTTATGATCACAGCCCTTGTACGCCTTCCATATGTTGCATCTATCAGCGAGCCCCTGTCCCTTGCTTCCTGTATGATCCTCTTGATCGGCGCGGACTCCGGGCTAACGATGCTGATGATCCGATTAGCTGAAACGATGTTGCCAAAGCCGATATTGATCAATTTTATTGACATGTCAGTCCCCCAGTAACCATTCCTATAGTTTGGCCTTCCAATGGCAGCAGTAAACGATGGTTATTCAATATTTTGTATTTGCTCTTTTATTTTTTCAAGCAAGCTTTTCATTTCCACTACTTCCCCTGCAATGCGGGCATCATTGGCTTTGGACCCGATGGTGTTCACTTCCCTGT
>CAKQBC010000336.1 GCA_934215995.1 uncultured Bacillus sp.
CGCCGAACGTCGTATTTAAGGACGCTGACCTGAAGCGGGCAGTCCCGGCGATCGTAAATTCCATTGTTCAAAATGCCGGACAGACTTGTTCCGCGGGATCCCGATTATTAGTAGAGGAATCCATTGCTGATGAATTACTGAGTCTGCTTCAGGATTCATTCAAGGAACTGACTGTAGGACCGCCTGAAAGCGGGGCAGACGTTGGCCCGATCATTAATAAAAAGCAATATGAGCGAATCTCTTCGATTCTTAAAAAAGTTAAGGAAGAAGCGAACGTTCTTGTCGGCGGGGAATCGGTACAGGTCGAAGGGTTCGAAAATGGATACTACATTCAGCCGACCATTGTAGAGGCAGCCGATCACGATGCTTTCTTCGTCCAGGAAGAAATCTTTGGCCCGGTCCTGAGTGTCGTCCGTTTCCGAACGGTCGAAGAAGCCATTGAACTGGCAAATGCCACAGAATACGGACTGGTAGCCGGCGTTTGGAGCAAGGATATCGATGTCGCGAATTATGTGGCTTCCCGGATCGAGAGCGGGCAAGTATTCATCAACAGTTATGGAGCTGCAGGAGGCGTGCAGATGCCATTTGGCGGTTATAAAAAGAGCGGAATCGGCAGAGAGAAAAGTCATTTGGCGGTTCAGAACTATATTCAAATCAAGAATATTGCAACTAAAGTTCAGTTGTAAATCTGCAACGGAGGATCTGGATGGAGATTATAAGCAGAATCAGTGCTTGGGCCGGTAAATACTTTGCATTGATCATTATTGTTTTTTCAATTCTCGCCTTTATGCTGCCTGAATATTTTGTGGGATTCGGGTCGTACGTCACGATTTTGCTGGGTATAGTAATGTTCGGGATGGGACTGACTCTCAAAGCATCTGATTTTAAATTGGTTCTCACAAAGCCGATCCCGGTCTTAATTGGATTAGCAGCACAATTTATCATTATGCCGACAACCGCGTTCCTGATTGCCTATCTTTTAAAGCTCCCGGCAGAAATAGCGGCAGGATTAGTTTTACTGGGAAGTGTTCCGGGCGGTACTGCATCGAATGTTATGGTATTTCTCGCAAAAGGGAACGTGCCGCTTTCGATTACGATGACCAGTGTCTCTACCTTGCTGGCGCCTGTCATGACCCCATTGCTTCTGCTGATTTTTGCGGGTGAATGGATGCCGATTGATCCGGTGTCGATGTTTATGTCGATCTTCCAGGTCATCATCATTCCAATTTTGCTTGGGCTATTGGTAAACAGGTACTTGCCCCGTGTAACCGAACAAGGTGTATCGCTATTGCCGTTAATATCCATTCTCGCCATTACGGTTATTGTGATGGGCGTAGTCGCCGGAAATAGGGATAACATTGCCGAAGCGGGGATCCTGGTCTTTGTCTCTGTCCTGCTTCATAACGCATTCGGCTTGTTATTGGGCTATTATGCAGCGAAGCTATTTAAATTGCCGATTCAGGATCAGCGTGCAGTGTCTATTGAGACAGGGATGCAAAACTCGGGGCTTGGCGTTGCTTTGGCTACCGCACACTTTACACCCTTGGTGGCACTGCCGAGTGCATTTGCATCAGCGTGGCAGCTGATTACCGGAACTGTGCTTGCCTCCAGATGGGGAAAGAAAAACCCCGAAAGTGATCAGGGTCAAGCCACTGCAGAACAGCTGATCAATTCAAGAAGTTAATATCAAAACGCAAGCAGGGGGTAAATCAATGAAGACTTATTCTGTTGCGGTGATTCCTGGAGACGGAATTGGGCCGGAAGTGATCCGAGAATCATTGAAAGTGTTGAAAACCGTTGAAGAAATCCATGGCGGTATCCGATTTACATACGATACGTTCGATTGGAACTGCGCGTATTACTTGAAGCATGGGAGAATGATGCCCGAAAATGGCTTGGAGATTCTGAAAGACTATGACGTGATTTTATTCGGAGCGGTTGGAGACCCTTCTGTTCCGGACCATATCTCTGTATGGGAACTGATCTTGCCAATCAGGCGGGAATTTCAGCAATATGTCAATCTGCGTCCAATCAAGTTGCTTCGCGGACTGGAAAGTCATTTGCGTTACAAAAACCATGAGGACCTGGACTTTATTGTTGTCCGTGAAAATACCGAAGGCGAATATTCGAGCATGGGCGGGCGGATGCACAGCAATACCCCTCATGAAATGGCTGTACAGAACAATGTCATTACCCGGTTCGGCAGTGAGCGGATTCTTCATTATGCCTATAGGCTGGCAGAACAACGGTCGAAGCAGCGGCTCACTGTTGCAACGAAATCCAATGCGATCAACCACACGATGACGTTTTGGGATGAGATTGTAAAGGAAGTGGGGGCTGATTACCCGCACATTGATACGGAACTGTATCATATTGATGCATTGGCTGCTTATTTCATCTTAAAACCTGAAACGTTCGACGTCGTGGTAGGCGGCAATTTATTCGGTGATATTTTGACTGATTTGGGTGCGGCCATGGTAGGTGGCCTGGGACTGGCCCCGTCAGGAAACATCAACCCGGAGAAAAATTATCCATCGATGTTTGAGGCCATTCATGGGTCTGCCCCGGATATTGCCGGAAAAGGCATTGCCAATCCGATCGCCCAGATTTGGAGCGTCAGCCTGATGATGGATCACCTGGGGATGCCGGAACTTGGTAAACTCATTCTGGACGGTATCGAAGAAGTGGTATCCGAAGGGGAAGTACGGACACCTGATTTGGGAGGAAACGCGGGAACCGAAAGCATGGGAGACGCGATTGTTTCGAAAATCAAAGAGTTGGCCAAAAAAACGGTTCAGTAAAACGATAAAGGCTTCCCATTAGTTTAGTAAACTTGTGGGAAGCTTTTTTGGTGGGCGGTTTTTTCAATCATTTGAACCTGAAAAGCCGCAATCCATCTTTTTTTTACTTTTTAGATTAGGATTATGCTAGGGTAAAGGGTGAAAAGTGAAGCTATTCTAAAAAGGAGAGAAAAACATGTATCCAAACATACTGAGACATCCCGGACCTACACCAATACCTAAGAAAGTAGAACTGGCAATGGCACAAAACATGATCAGCCATCGTTCAGAGGAATTTGTGAAGCTTTACCGGGAAACGACAGAACGCGTAAAGCCGGTTTTCGGAACAAAGCAGGATATTCTGCTTCTGCCTTCAGGCGGGACAGCAGCAATGGAAGCCGCTGTGGTCAATATTGCTTCTCCGGGTGATGAAGTGGTTGTCGTCACGGTTGGCGCTTTTGGAGACTACTTCGTTTCGATTTGTGAAAAGCATGGAC
>CAKQBC010000337.1 GCA_934215995.1 uncultured Bacillus sp.
CTTCCAGTGCTTTACGGAGAATTCCCATGCAGCGATCAAGGTCTGCTTTTACAAGTTTCTTGTAAGCATTCGCTTTGTCCTGGTCGGCTATTTTATAAATAGCCACCTGCTGATAAGCCGCACCATCCTTCGGAATGAACGTCCTTGTAAATACTCCATCCTCAAGGAGTTCATGCAAGGCTCTATATATTTCCGAATGCTGCGGTTCATAGCCAAAAGGCTTAAAAGCAGCCTGAAGTTCCTCGAGCATCTGCTTCCCGTATGCGCGATCGGCTTCGATATTGGTTATTAAATAGAGCTTTAGGAAGGCTCTTTGTTTAATTAAGAATCCGGTGCTTTCCCTCTTTTTCGTTTCCATAATTTTCAGCCTCCTTTTCTACATTATAGCAAAAGAAACTGTGCGGTTTATAATATTTGTGTTCTTGTTTGGACTTTTGGCTTTGTGGACAGTGCGGGTGGAATTTATGATGTATATGAAGTTGTGGTGCGTAGGATTAATTTTTATTTATGTGAATTTAGCACATGGTTTATTTAGATAAATAGTAAATTTATCTATCGAGCCGATTTCGTTATTGCTTGCTTTTTCTTCAGATCTTTCTTCCATATTACCAATCGTTCGTCCGTCCGTTTTCTATTTAGGCAATTGCATGGGCGGCAAGGATCTTTCTGTTATCGTGAATTTAGCACATAGAACAAGCAGAGATATTAATTTCGGTTATTGCCACTGCCCTCTCGCTTCATGGACATATTTATGATTAGCCTTTGTCGGCTGCAAATGTACATAAATTAACGGCAACTGGCTGACAATAACGTAACAGTACCAATAAGGGAGTGCTTATCATGTTGACGAATGAACAGCTTTCATACTTTAAAGAAAAGCTTATGGAAGAACTGCAGACAGCTGAAAAACAGATACATATAAATAATCATTTCGGGCTTAGGGAAGACGAAAACTTCTACAATTATGTCGGGGAATTATCCACTTATGATAACCATCCTGCTGATACAGCGTCGGAACTGTTCGAACGGGAAAAAGATTTGGCAATTGATGACCATTATCGCCTTGAAGTCCAGGATATTAAAGAAGCTTTGGCTGCGATTGACTCAGGCAGTTATGGGAAATGCATTGTATGCGGAAAGGATATACCGATTGAAAGGCTGGAGGCCCTTCCTTCTGCAGTAACGTGCATTGAACACAGCCCAAACCAGAAAGTCAGCCAGGACCGTCCTATTGAAGAAGAAGTCTTGCACGGGGACGTCATTGTGGACCATGAAAATGAAAATGTCGGGTTTGATGAAGAGGATTCCTGGCAAGCCGTTGCAGAATGGGGAAATTCCGACGGCCCATCCGATTTCTTTGATCCGCCGGAACATTATGATCAGATGTACATCAATTCAAATGAACATATCAGTTATGTGGAGGATCTTGAAAACAGCATCGGCAACGATATGTACGGCAAGAATATACAGGTATATCCGACAGATGAGCTAAAGGCATACGAAGATGCCCTTGATGAAGAAGGAATCATGACAACCTTTGGCGACTTGAAGGAATTCGAGCAGGATCCATATGTGGAGGATGCTGACGAATAAAGGGCATGTCCCACATCCTAAGTGAAAAGAACGCCAGATAGTCATATAGCTGACTTTCTGGCGTTCTTTTTTGCAATTTAATTCTGTGCCCAGGCTTTTGCATCTTCAAGCTCGGCCATCGTGAAATGTTTCATTTCCATCCCCGGCATATAGTTGCCGATATCGGTTACTGTCTGAAGCCAGTTTTTGTCGCTTACGACGGCCACTTTTTTCATCTGTTTCATATGCTTTATATCATATTTAAGGCCTTTGGCCATTCCCATGAAAGTGGACCCGTCAATATCTTCAACAATAGCAACGACGTTGAATGGCCTGTCTTGCCCATACTTTTCTTTCGTAAGGAATTCAAGTCTTTGCGCATCTTCTGCAGTGGCCTTGCCGTCTACTTTCATAACCATCGTTGAATCATTTAGCGGCGGCAATAAAGTAATCATAAATTACATCCCCTCCTTATGCAGTATATCTACATGTCTTATTTCCCCAGGAGGGCAGCCGCTAAACAGCGCCTATTCTACGAACCCCTTTTTATTGCGTTTTTTTTGCTGCCCATAGCCATGGACTTCCCGGCACATACTTCCATAGCATGAATCAGCGATTTCCTGAACCCTTGTTTTTCAAGTTCGGCAACAGCCTCAATCGTTGTTCCGCCGGGAGAGCAGACCATATCCTTCAGTTCCCCCGGATGAAGGCCGGTTTGCAGCGCAAGCTTGGCTGAACCGAGTATGCTTTGCTCCGCCATCCTATAGGCTTTTTCCCTTTGGATGCCAAGTTTCACAGCCGCATCAGCCATTGCCTCGATCATCACGAACACATATGCAGGCGAACTTCCGCACAACGCGATAAAAGCATGGAATTCCTCTTCTTCCAGAAGCTCGCACTCCCCGAATAGCCCGAATAACTGAAGCACCTCACTCAGTTCCGCTTCTGTAATATACAGGTTCGGGCAAATAGCGGACATCCCTTCCTTTGCCAGTACAGGCGTATTCGGCATCGTTTTTACGATTTTCACTTTTTTGCCGAACCATTCTTCCAGCTCTGCCAATGCAATTCCTGCAGCAATTGTAATAATCACCTTATCTTCACTGATTAAATCGGCTATTTCCTCAATCACCTGCTTGTACAGATTCGGATTTACTGCCAATATGATAAAGTCGGATTGACGTGCAACTTCCCTGTTCAACAGTGTCGTTTCCACACCCCACTTTTCCTTAATTGCCTGTAGTGATTTCTCCCTTTTGGCCGATACGATCACTTTTCCGCTTCCGATTTCCGGGCTGGCGGCCAATGCCCCTACCATTGCTTTCCCCATGTTGCCGCAACCGATGAAACCTATTCTTTTATCCATAACTAACTCCTTTTACGAGGCTTGAAAAAGCCTTTGCTAAAATATGCACACCGTTTTTCTATACCAATATATACGTTTCATTGCTCCTATTATGGCATACCTTCACCGGTGAAAGGTAGTGATTGCTCCTTTACGGCATGTTCATTAACAAAAAGAAAGCTGCCACAGAAGATGGCAGCAATCAAAAACAGGACCTTTTTTAATAGGCCCTGTTTCTAGGATGATGCAATGTTTTCCGCTTTTTTCAGATAATGCCCTAAAGCCAGCATCGGAAACAATTCATTATAGCTCTCGTAATAAATATAAAATCCTCCGGGAAGGCCGAGCCCTGTAGGAT
>CAKQBC010000338.1 GCA_934215995.1 uncultured Bacillus sp.
TTTTCATCACATAAAACAAGTTTTCAATGTCTGTTGAGAAGACGCGGTCATTTGTAATGACCGGCACCGTTTTCCTGATCCTGCTATGCAGTCTTTTTGAATGGGGCCCTAATTTTTCAGATCCCCGTATATCAGCTGCCTGGGCAGCGCATATTGCTTCAATGGCAATAACCCTGCGGCTGTTCTGTATGATCTGATAAGCATGGCGGGCAGCAGTCGTCCCCATACTTACATGATCCTCTTGATTGGCGGAGGAAGGAATCGAGTCGACACTCGCAGGATGCGCCAGCGTTTTGTTTTCAGATACAAGGGAAGCCGCGACATACTGGATGATCATCAATCCCGATTCAAGCCCCGGTTTTGGGCTTAAGAAAGCCGGGAGGTCATTCAGCTGCGGATTCACCAAGCGTTCAACCCTCCTTTCGGAAATGCTTGCTATTTCCGAAACAGCGATCCCGAGAAAATCCATCGCAAAGGCAATCGGCTGGCCATGGAAATTCCCTCCCGAAATCACCTTCCCGCTATCAGAAAAAATAAGCGGATTGTCCGTAGCCGAATTGATCTCGATCAATAGCTTTTCCCTGACATAATGCAAAACTTGCCGGACGGCCCCATGGACTTGGGGAATGCATCGAAGAGAATAAGCATCCTGGACACGGAGTTCCCCTTGTTTCGTCGTCAATTGGCTCCCTTCCACAAAGGAAAGAATGCGGCCCGCCACTTCCTGCTGTTCCGGATACGGCCTTGCCGCATGCGTTTCTGGGGCAAAGGCATCGACTATTCCCTGGAGCCCCTCCAGTGTAAGTGAAGCAATACCGTCAGCCAAATCTGCCAAATCCTGCGCTTCCAAATAGGAAATGACACCAACAGCCGTCATCGCTTGTGTACCGTTGATCAGGGCAAGGCCTTCCTTTGCATGCAGACGGATTGGATGAAGCCCCGCCTGTGCCAACGCCTCTTTTCCGGACATCCTCTCGCCCTTATAGACGGCTTCCCCTTCCCCGACCAAAACCAAAGCCAAATGCGATAACGGGGCCAGATCACCGCTTGCCCCCAGCGACCCTTGGCTCGGGATCACGGGATGCACGCCACTATTCAAACAATCAACCAACAACTGAAGCGTCTCCTTACGGATGCCGGAAAACCCTTTCGCCAAGGCATTCGCCCGGAGTAGCAGCATCACCCTGCTGACACTCTCGGGAAAAGGGTCACCGACCGCACAAGCATGACTGCGGATCAGGTTGATCTGCAGATTTTCCACTTCTTCTTTCGAAATCAATGTGTCACTGAACTTCCCAAATCCGGTATTAACCCCATATATGACATTTCCCTCATCGATATGCTTTTCAACGACTGCCCTGCTCCGCTCCACGTTTCTCCAGGATTCTTCACTTATTTGAACAATTGCATCCTCTTGGATGACTTTTCTGATTTCCTCAAAGGATAAGCTATTGCCATCGAGTTGTATGACCATCTTTCTCTCTCCCTTTCCACTCATTTTTCCCAATAGAAAAGGGGACTGCATCAAGAAATAAACCTTCCTGACACAGCCCCCTATAAACTAAGCACTATGGGCCAAACTATTAATTTGATTTAAGCTAACCGGGTAAATCGACTAAAAGACTAAAAAACTCTAAAGTAAAAACAATTTATCATATCAAATAAATAATACCTTATTTAGGATAATTTGTAAATAAAAAAACTGTTTGCACCCATTTAGATATGGTTTATGCCAAACCCGAGTACCTCATGTTCAAACCCTTTCTTCGGGGCGCCGATCGTACCGTACATGCAGACACAAATCCATTCCCCTTCTTCTTCAACCGTGAGCTTCCCCCTGACAACAGCAAACGTCAAACCCACCGTCCGCAAAATCTCGCCAATCTGTGTTGTCCCCCTGCCTATGCCCTGGATCGCCTCGAGTATGGCATGGTACAGGCTATGGGATTCCCTGTAACGGTTCGAATCAATGATGTTGTTCGTTTTGGCGGCCGTTTCAATGGAAGCAACAATCTTCGCTATATCCATCGTCCCCACTTTACCGACCGTATACAGGTACCCATTCTCCGCCAGCTGACGCTTTACCTGTCGTCCCATTTCCTCATTATGAAGCATGGTCAAAAGCGTCGTTAATTTTCCGATTGTGACCGGAAACCCTTTGTTTTGCGCCATATTAATGATCCTTTCTGCTTAGTCGATATTTACAAACCGAAAACTAACATTTAATTACATTTGAATTATAGCATTTTATCAGGAAAAATAATCCTTATCTACAAATCCTGCTACAAAGTTCATACCTTTCTAATTGGTACCTGCAAAAAAGAAGTGATGACTTAAACTAAATATATTCCTCAAACGTTTATAAATCGCTTCCAAACAAATTGGACATAATAAAAAGAAAAATTGTTTAGTGCAGGGTACATAATTACATAGAACAGGAGAAGATTAATATGGCTATTTGTCCCTTATGCAATAATCTGCAAGAGTTACATCCAGAGTGCCCGAATTGCCATTCTTCCATGGATGACAGCGGCAAAGTTTCGGATTACTTGGACCCTTACGGCCATTACAATGATGAGGAAACAAACAAAATGGGGGATGGCTATCCGAATACAGCGAAGGACCAAATTTGCCCGCATCTTATGGTGTGCCGGGAATGCGGTTATGATCAGGTTGTGTTTATACAGGAGCAGTGATTTTCAAAGGCAAATCAGAGGAAGCATCAAACATTGTTCAATCATCAAAAAAGCATCAAATCCATTAAGTGCACTAAAGCCCACTTTGAATTTGATGCTTCAAGAATGGCAGAAGATGCAGGCGTACCTTTTTAAATCAGTTATCCATCTTCACCAGCCGTTTTGTTTCCTTGTATTTATTGAATGCCCATATGAACCATAAAAGCATACTGGCGAGTAATACTCCCACCAATAGCAAGCCATCCAGGAAAGCTATTTAATATGCTTGATTATTCATTATTTGATCATACGTAAACATGACCATTGAGAAGGCATTAGGGAGAATGAAATAGAACAACAAGGAAGCTGCGGAATAGAGTTGAAGTATGTAAGATTTACATTTTTTAAGAAATAACAAATTCCGAACCAGTGGAATAGCTTGCATCTACCGCTAAGAATAAGACTAATTTTGATACCTCTTCAGGCTGGGCTCCACGTTTTAATGGGATGTGCTCACCAAGTCCATCAACACCATCCGCAACATCTTCCTGGACAACCATCGGAGTCAAAACTAATCCCGGATGAATGGAGTTAACC
>CAKQBC010000339.1 GCA_934215995.1 uncultured Bacillus sp.
ATGGGATAAACAGGGTCTGGAAAAAATATTGAATAACGGATCGGTTCCTGCCGGTTATGTTGTCCCGAAAGAATTTGCCTTCGATGAAGAAGGAAAGGATTTCCGTTCAAAATATGAAAGCTTTAACCAGCCGGATATCGATCAAGCCGTTGAATACTGGAATAAAGGCCTTGAAGAGCTTGGTACCGACAAAATGACTCTTGAGTTATTAAGCTACGACGCAGAATCTACCAAAACCATCGCGCAATACGTGAAAAACCAGCTGGAGAAAAATCTGCCTGGTTTAACAATCAACATTAACCAACAGCCGAGCAAACAAAAGCTTGATTTGGAAACAAAACAAGAATACGACCTGTCATACAGCGGGTGGGCCCCTGATTACCAGGATGCCATTTCATTCGTAGAAATTTTCCATTCCGCAAATCCATACAACTGGATGAATTTCTCTAATCCTGAAGTGGATACCCTGATTGATTCATCTTATGCAGAAGCTGATAGTAAAAAACGCTGGAATAATCTGCAGGAAGCCGAAAAAATTATCCTTGAAGATCTGGCAGGGGTCTCCCCTATGTTCCAAAGCGGGGCAGCCATGCTCCAAAAACCATATGTAAAAGGAATAGCACGCCACCCATACGGCACAGGTGCATCGTATAAATGGGCATACATCGAATAAAGGAAACAATAAACTGCAGAGCAAAAGCGCAAGCATTACGTCAGCTTTGAATCTGCCGATGGAAAATCCCAGGATTTCTTAGCCAATAAAAAAGGTGTTCCATATCCGGAACACCTTTTTTTGTGTTACTTATAGTACAGGGAAGCTGTGCTGGCTACCAGCACAAGCAGAGCACCCGTAATCAGCAAAGTCCGGCTCCCCTTCGATTTCTTCACCTTACGTTTATCCCCTGCATCCTGGTCTTCCTGAGCCAATATATAGCTTCCCAATCTTCCAGAATGCCTGAAAAATAGTTTGAAGGCTGATATGCTTCTGGTCCATGCTCCAACCTGTAGCAGGCTGAAGATGAGACCCAAACAAAATATCCCTAACGAAACCAGAAACAGACTGTTCAGAAATGCCAGGGTGAACTGCTCCTCGCGGAAAAGAGACAGCAACAAGGAAAGAAACAAGGAGCCAAGGATCAGCAAGCCAACCGGCTGGACCTTTTTCATCATGCCTCAGACCTCCACGAGCAGGCTTTTTTTGTAGGATTCATATTCCTCATCAGAACAAAGAATCCAATGGTCCTTTTCAATTTCACGAAGTGCCCTCTCTTTTCCCGGATTATACTCTTCCGCAGAAAATCCGATTCGTTTCCGTTCCCTCTCCACAGATGGATCAGGTATCGGATTGGCTGACAACAATGATTTCGTATACGGATGTATAGGATTTCTGTATAGCTCCGAGCTTTCCGCCAGCTCCACAATCTGCCCCTTATACATAACCCCTATTCTGTCACTGATGTACTTGACCATCGATAAATCATGGGCAATGAAGACAAAGGTCAGCCCCCTTTCTTCTTGGATACGTTTCAATAAGTTCACAACCTGCGCCTGGATAGAGACATCGAGAGCCGATATCGGTTCATCTGCGATGATCAGACTTGGATTAACAGCCAGTGCACGTGCTATTCCGATCCGCTGCCTTTGCCCTCCGCTGAATTCATGCGGATAACGGCTGGCATGCTTTTTATTGAGTCCCACGGTTTCCAGAAGCTCATTGATCAGTGCTTGTCTTTCTTGTCTGGATTTGGCCAGGCCATGGATATCGATCCCTTCCCCGATAATATCTCCTACCGTCAGACGCGGATTCAAGGAAGAATGGGGATCTTGAAAGATCATCTGCATTTTTCGTTTTGTGGACTGCCAGTCGGAATCCGACTTGAGGTTTTGAATATTTTTCCCTTCAAAATGAATGGTACCGCCATTTCCTTCATATAAGCCGATAAGCGTACGGCCAAGCGTTGATTTTCCGCTGCCCGATTCACCGACAATGCCGAATGTTTCCCCTTTATAGATATCAAGTGATACCCCATTCACCGCATGAAGCACATTTCCTCTGCCCAACTTGAACTTCTTCGTAAGATCCCGGACTTCCAGGATCTTTTCCGTTTTTCCTCTGATATTCTTCTTCCCTGCTTTCTGTTTACTCTTCTGCAGTTCTTCCATAATTTTGATGTCAGGCGCATCCGGATGCAGCATCCAAGTTGAAGCTGAATGCGTGTCGGACACCTGGAAGATTGGTGGTTCATGCACATAATCGATTTCCATCGCGTATTTGTTCCTCGGAGCAAATGGATCCCCTTGCGGGAGGGCTGTCATATCCGGAGGGGAGCCGGGAATCGAGAACAATTTTCCCTCATCATCCTCCATACTCGGCATCGAAGCCAGCAAGCCGCATGTATACGGATGCTTAGGCTGATAAAATATTTCATCCACCGTTCCGGTTTCAATCACTTTCCCCGCATACATCACCATCACCCGGTCTGCCATATTCGCAACAATCCCGAAATCATGTGTGATGAAAATGATCGATGTCCCCATCTTTTTTTGTATATCCTTCAGCAAATCCAGGATTTGCGCCTGGACAGTCACGTCAAGTGCAGTAGTCGGTTCATCCGCAAGCAGGATTTTAGGATTGCAGGCAAGTGCCATCGCAATGGCCACCCGTTGCCTCATCCCCCCGGAAAATTGATGCGGATAATGCTTGTAGCGGATATGCGGTTCCGGAATACCTACTAATTCCAACAATTCGATTACTCTTTTTTTCGTCGACGATTTGCTGTATTGCTGATGGGCTTTCAGCCCTTCCCCGATTTGTTTCCCGATTGTCATGGTCGGGTTCAAGGATGACATCGGATCCTGAAACACCATCGATATATTTGAGCCTCTTACTTTTTTTATTTGTTTCTTGGACAATTGAAGAAGGTCTTTTCCTTCATACCATATCTCACCCTTTTCAATGACCCCTGCAGGTTCCTGTATTAATTTCATGATTGATTTCGCTGTCACTGATTTGCCTGAACCTGATTCCCCAACAATCGCCAATGTTTCCCCTTTATTAAGATGAAAGGACACTCCGCGGACCGCATGGGTTTTCCCGTAATCTGTATTGAAGGAAACGTGCAAATCATTGACTGTCAGTATCTTTTCCATTCATTTTCCCCCATCTCTTTTATTTAGAACGCATCTTAGGATCCAGAGCGTCCCGCATTCCGTCGCCTATCAGGTTGAAGCTGATCATGATGAAGCTGATGACTACAGAAGAGATGAC
>CAKQBC010000340.1 GCA_934215995.1 uncultured Bacillus sp.
TTATTCAATTCCTTATAATGATAGAGGATACTGGCTGTACCTGCCAAAAAGAATGGCGTGATGAGCTGGACGTGTCCCCAGCCCCTCATCGATACACTTCCCATCAGCCAATAGAGAATGTTGCTGATATCCTCCCGTGGCGATAAGGCAATCAACAAAGAGATTACTGCGCTTAGAAAAGAAGAAATAATGATACCGGCAAGAATGATTGTCTCATTGGAGAGCTTTCCTGTTGAATAATTCGTGATGACGAGCACAATAATCAAAGTCACAAGGCCGAATACGATCGCTGCGAGCGGCTGGGCAAATCCTGCCAGGAACGTTGCCGGGATGGAAATATACATGCATAGCACTGCTCCGAGTGACGCACCGGAGGATATCCCGATCGTATAAGGATCCGCCAATGAGTTCTGCAGCAGGCCCTGGAAAGCCGCTCCCGCAAGCGAAAGCGATGCACCTACGAGAAACGCCAGGACAACCCGTGAAAAACGGATGTTCCATATAATCATCTCGACATTTTTTTCACCGTCAAACCAGTCAGCCCCAAATAAGCGTCCGAATATAATCCGGATCGAATCAGGCACAGATACTGGAACTGCCCCGGCCAAAACCCCTATAATGACCGAAAGCAGCACCAGGATAATCGTAAAGAAACTGATCAGGGCTATTTTTTTATTCGAAGATTTCCGGGTAAATCGCTTTTGCAAGTTCTTCAACTCCATCTGTCAAACGCGGGCTTGGCCTTGTGACCGTATCGCTGTCCACCGCATACACCTGTTTGTTTTTGATTGCCCCTACTTCCTGCCAGCCTTTTCTGGCCAATACGAGGCCGACCGGATTTTCTACATAATCCCCATATGTCGCAATGATTACATCCGGATTCAGGGCTACAGCCTCTTCCTCTGTGTATTCAGGCCATCCTTCCTGATCCCCGGCAGCATTTTCCGCTCCGATGATGCTTAACATTTCATCTATGAACGTGTTTCCGCCTGCAGCGAAAATCGTCGGCTCAGGCTGTATTTCAACAAGCACTTTTTTCTTTTCAGTTATGGCTTTTGCTTTTTCTTTGATCTCATCCATTTTTTGTTCCATACCGGTTATGATCTCTTCTGCTTTCTCGGATGTTCCTGTCGCCTTGCCGATCAGTTCGATTCCTTCAAAGGCCTCTTCGAAGGTTGCTGATTCAGAACCGATGACAACAGTTGTAATGCCTGCTTCCTCAAACTGTGTAAGCACTTCTTTATAATTGTCCGCATGCGTGTCCTGGACAAAAATGATATCAGGCAGCAGCGAAAGAATAACCTCCGTATTCAGTTCCATGGAACCGACCTTTTGGATATCTTTTACTTCCTCAGGATATGTATCATACTCCGACACGCCCACGACACGTTCTCCTGCCCCTAAAGCAAATAATGTTTCCGTGGTGCTCGGCAGGACAGATATGATCTTTTCAGGCTTTTCATCAATCGTTACTTCCTTGCCGCTATCGTCAGTAAACGTCACAGGAAAAGCTGAATCGCCCGCCTGTTCCTGTTTTGCTGCAGAGTCTTCTTTTTCTTTTGTCTCTTCATTGCCGCAGCCTGCCAAAACAGTCAAACAGAGCAACAGCATAATCGAGATAATCCCGAATTTCTTTGTTAGCCATTTTTTCATCTCATACACCTTCTCCTCTTAATATTCAATCCCGCGGATTGCTTCTACCCCATCCTGATAATAATGCTTCTCTTCTTTGATGACAGAAACTAGGTCTGCCGCATCCATGATTTCCGGCTTGGCATCACGGCCCGTAATGACAAGATAGGTCGATTCCGGTTTACGGCTGATTGTCCGCAGAACATCGTCGAGCGGGATGACATCATCAACCGGAAAAGCATCGATGCCGAGGGCATTATTCAGTTCATCCAGGATGACCAAATCATACTTTCCTTCCTCTATCGTTTCCTTGGCGATGTACCAGGCAGCCCGCAATGACTCCCTGTGCTCTTCCGGCGTTTTAGTCCATGTGAAGCCGATTCCCAGTTGCCTTATGTGCGCGCCCAGCTTTTCCAGAGCGATTTGTTCCCCATATGTACGTTCGGGCGATTTGATGAACTGCAGTATGCAGACTTTCATGTCCCTGCCGAGCGCCCTTGCCGCCAGGCCGAAAGCAGCGGTCGTCTTCCCTTTTCCGTCACCTGTGTATACCAGTACCTTGCCTGCCATTTCCCCTATCCCCTTCCCTTTTGATTCCATACAAAAGGGCCTTGACAAAAAAATAGTCAAGGCCCGGACAGAATCAGATCTTTCATCCTGACTTCTTTTTCCCGCCGAAAAAAAAGCTGATTCATTCAAAGAGCAGGTTTCCTGACTTCGCATCGTATAATCATAGGGCCTTCCCGGAACCATTCCAGTGGCAATATGCTGTCTTGCTTGATGCTTACAGTAGCGGGGGCTGTACCGGATTCCCACCGGTTTCCCTATTATCCTTTGCAATAAAGGCACTCTTTAAATTTATTCAATTATTTTCCACTCCACACTCTATTGTACTTCACACATAGTGGATTGTCATTCGCTTTCGGGACTAAAAAGCCCAGTTGCCGTTCCGGAAAATCGGCTCCCTCTTCCCGTCTTCCGTGATTCCGTCGATATCCATCTCGCCAGAACCGATCATGAAATCGACATGCGTCAGGCTCTCATTGGCACCGTTCGCATTCAGCTCTTCACGGGTCATCGTCTTCCCGCCTTCCAGATTGAATGCATAGGCGCTTCCGATCGCCAAGTGGTTAGAGGCGTTTTCATCAAATAACGTATTGTAATACAATATATTCGATTCGGAAATCGGGGATTGATGCGGAACTAAAGCGACTTCCCCAAGATAATGGGAACCTTCATCGGTCTCGATCAAGTCCTTCAGGATTTCTTCCCCTGTTTCCGCCTTTACATCGACGATTCTCCCTTCCTCAAATGTAAGGGTGAACCCGTCAATGATGTTGCCTCCGTAGCTTAATGGTTTCGTACTGGAGACTGTCCCATTCACTCCTGTTTTCAACGGCATGCTGAATACTTCCTCCGTCGGCATATTGGCCATGAAGTCTACACCAGCTTCACTGACACTTCCGGCGCCGCACCAAATATGCTTCTCCGGCAGCTCGATTGTCAGGTCTGTCCCGGGAGCAGTGTAATGCAGCTTTCTGTAATGCTTGCGGTTCAGGTAATCAACCTTTTCATGAAGATTTTCATTATGCTGTTTCCACGCAAGAACCGGGTCCTCTGTATCGATCCGGGT
>CAKQBC010000341.1 GCA_934215995.1 uncultured Bacillus sp.
GCAAACCCGATTTCAGACCCCCCTTAGAAAAGCGCAATTAATCTTTGAATCAGCGCAATCCCCCTCAAAAACTTCTCCCCACAAAAAAACAAAAAAGCACCGTCACCGATGCATTTTCACAATTCCAATCGCACCCGCAGTGCCTTCACATAATTCCGGCTCACAGACAGAAGTTCTTCCCGGCCTTCCATCTCAAGCTGGTATGCCCCGTTGAACCAGGGGGTGAGTCGTGTGACATAATCCAGATTCACCAGATAGCTTTTATGAATCCGGAAAAAGCTGAAGGGAAGCAGCCGGCTCTCCAAATCTTTCAGCGGGGTTTTGGTTTCATACTCACCGGTCCTGGTTATGATCCGGGATACTTTTTCATCCCGGTAGATATAGAGGATTTCTTTTGGCTCCAGGTAAAGAATTTCCCCATCTTCTTCAACAGCCAGCTTGCCGGCGGGCTTGCTGGTGTCATTTTCTTTTTTGGCACCAATCAATTTTTCCACTCGCCTGATGGTCTGTTCGAGCTGCTCCTCGTCGTAGGGCTTCAGTAAATAATCGGTTGCTTCATAGCGGAAGGCTTCAGCAGCAAACTGCGGGTAGGCGGTTGCAAAGATGATGAGCGGCACTTTTTTTAGCTCCTGCAGTGATTTGGCAGCTTCCATCCCGTTCATCCTGGGCATCTCCACATCAAGGAAAACGACGTCCGGCTGAAGCTGGATGGCTTTCATCACGGCCGCTTCGCCAGATTCAGCCTCGCCGACAACCTGGATAGCAGGAAACTCCTCGAGTAAATGCTTTAATTCATCTCTGCTGTATCGTTCGTCATCAGCGATTAAGATTCGGATCGTTTTTTCCATCAGTTTTTTCCTCCGTTTGCGGAATGGCGAATTGTATGTCAGTGCCGATGCCTGGAGTGCTGGCAATTTGCAGCGAAGCTTCCTCACCAAACATCATGGTCAGCCGGCGGTTTACATTGTACAATGCAAGTCCGGAGCCCGATTCTGACTGCAGGGTTTCTTTGCCGAGCTGTTCGGCTCTTTCCCGGCTCATTCCCTGTCCATTATCCTTCACTTTTACTATCGTCATTCCGTCCTGTTTCTGAATTTTGATCATAATGATACAGTCCTGTTCCTTGTTCTTAATCCCATGCTTTACGGCATTTTCCACAATAGGCTGCAGAGTGAGCGGCGGGATTCTTTCCAAAAGGGCATCTTCATCAATGTCGTATATGACTTCGAGCCGATCCACAAACCGGGTTTCTTCAATTGACAGATAGGCCTTTACATGTCTGAGCTCCTGTTCAAGGGTCGTACAGCTGACTGTCGTGGCCGTCAGATTTTGCCGCAGAAAATGAGATAAGGAAACGAGCAATTTCCTTGCCTGGGCGGGCTCGATCCGCACAAGGGAGATAATCGTATTTAATGAATTAAATAAAAAATGCGGTGATATTTGCGCCTGCAGCGCTTTAATTTCAGCTTCCTTTGCCAGCTGGTAGGCTTTATCAGCCTCAGCGATCTCGAGCTGATTGCTGAGCAGTACACTTAGCCCGGAAATCAGCTCCATCACGAGATTAGTCATTTCTTTTTCCGAAGTGAAGTAAAACTTCAGCGTTCCGATGGTTTCGCCGCGCAGCTTTAAAGGAGCGACAATGGCTGCGCCAAGAGGACAGTTTTCCTGCCGGCAGTGAATGGTCTGGTCATTGGCAACCACAATTTCCCCGTTCTGAATGACATCCCGTGTTATCTGGGTCTGGATCGGGCTTCCGGAGCGGTGGTGGTCATTTCCAAGGCCGACATGGGCAAGGATTTCGGTGTGATTGGTGATTGCAACTGCTTTCATCTGAAGTTCCTTATGTAAAATCAGGCAGACTGCCAGTGCGGACTTATGATTAATCCCTTCACGAAGGTGTGCGAGCGTCTGGTCAGCAATCCGAAGTGTTTTCTGTGCATGAAAAGCTCCTGCTTTTTCTTCTTCGTTTATGACATTTTTTATGATCAGTAAAAATAGGGCACTGCCAAGACCATTTGCTATAATCATGGGAATTCCAATCATTTCGACTAGCGCAACCGCTTTTTCTATAGGCCGTGACATACCGAGAATAATCAGCATCTGCACGGCTTCAGCCGTAGCACCGATGAGGAATGCCGACGATAGCTTCACATGTTCATTTTTCCGGCGGAAAAATCCGGCAAGTAGCCCCGCCACTATCGACGCCAAACCGCAGGCAATCCCGGTAAAGCCGCCAAGCGTAAATCGGTGGAATCCAGCTATGATTCCTGCGCCAACTCCTACTTTAGGACCGCCAAGCAATCCGGCGAGCACAACCCCGATTACCCTGGAATTGGCAATGGCTTCATCTGAAGCAAGTTCGGATGCCCAGCGGTTAAACTGCAGTGTGTCCGTATTGAAGGCCAGCCCTGAATAGGTTCCAATGATGCCAAAGAAGCCGAAAAAAAGAATGGCTTTATACTCCTGCTGCCGTTTTAATCTTTCGCCATAAATCATCTCTCTGAAAAAGCGGAACCTTGTCAGAATCAGCGCAATGGTGACAATGATTCCAAGCCGCTCCAGCATCGTAATCAGCAGTTCCAGCATCCTCAGAACCCCTTTAACCAAGTTAGTTAACATTATTCTAATTGATTAAAGAGTAAATGAGAAATAACCAGTTTGAATTTTTCAAAAAAATGTACAGGCTTTTCCTGCATATTTATCGAAAATTAATTGAATAAAGGGTCAGGAGGATTTTTGGATGCTTCTTTCTGATAGAAATTGGAGCTGATAAAATGATCAAATATGCAGTGGATCCAGAAGGAATATCAGCAGATATGCTGGACGGTTTTTTTGATGGGTGGCAAAATCCGCCGAGCCCTGAAAAGCATCTGAAGCTTCTAAAAAACAGCACGAAAATCGTGCTTGCCGTTGACCGTGATAAACATGCAGTGGCTGGGTTCATCACAGCAATCAGCGATGGAGTGCTATCAGCCTACATTCCGCTGCTTGAAGTACTGCCTGATTACCAGCAGCAGGGAATCGGTCAAAAGCTGGTCACCCGCATGCTGGAAGAGCTGGACGGTATTTATATGATCGATATTATGTGTGATCCTGAATTGCAGCCGTTTTATGAAAGATTCGGAATGATCAAATCTTACGGAATGGTGCAGCGGAATTATCAGAATCAATCAGGAAAGCAGTGACAGGGGATACCGCAAGCTGGGTATCCCTTCTGCTTACCTCTAATAAGGAGGACTCTCTATGAAGT
>CAKQBC010000342.1 GCA_934215995.1 uncultured Bacillus sp.
CATAGGGCCAGTTCCCTCCGCTTCTCTAGATAAGAGTCATTTTCATATTCTTTTGAAAATTCATTTTGTTTCACTTATCATAAGGATCATCCTGTAATTTGTCAACTTGTTTTTTTTATTCAGGATTAAGCAGATGTGCATTCCTTACAAACAGAAAATAATTCATAGGGCGCATGAAAAAGGAAATATTTTCCTTCTATAAAGTTTAACAATTTTACCATTTTACCATGGAAGGAAAGCAATACCTTTATAATGGGAGGCAATCGCTTCTCATCCGTGTAGATGGCGCAAAGGGACTTTAGACCCGTTTCAAAAAAAGGCAAATACATATACCATTATACTGTTCAACGTAAAGAGGAGAGATTGGAATGTGGAAAGAATTCAAGAAATTCATCGACAGGGGAAACGTTTTGGACCTGGCTGTCGGGGTCGTAATCGGAGCCGCCTTCGGGAAAATCGTATCGTCATTCGTAGATGACATACTTATGCCCCCCATCGGCTTGATCATTGGGAAGGTTGATTTTTCTGACTTGTATATCAACCTTTCAGGAGAAGAATACGCTTCACTGGCAGAAGCAAAGGCGGCCGGTGCCGCCACTATCAACTATGGATCATTCATTAACGTGGTCATCAACTTCTTGATTGTTGCCTTTTTTATTTTTCTTATTGTCAGGCAGGTCAATAAATTCACGCGTACAGAAGAGCCTGTCACCACGAAAAAATGTATGGACTGCTTATCAGATGTCCCCTTGCTGGCAAAGCGGTGCCCGGCATGCACAAGCTTCCTCCCGGAGGAAACAGCTGCTGCTACAGCAGGACAAGAATCCCCGAATTAAGATTCTTTTTTGAATTACCTGCTGATGGGCACGTTTGCCTATCAGCCTGAGACAAAGCGACATAACGCTTTGTCTTTCCTTTTATTCAATTCCTGCCCTCGCCTTTCTTATCTCATAATAGCGCAGTGCCAGGCTGCAAATGATGACCCAGCAGCCGCCTGCACAGAATCCTGCTATCACATCGCTTGGATAATGGACACCTAGGTAAATACGGCTGATGCCGATCAGCATAATGAGAATGGCAAACAGCAGGATGATCACACTATCGAGCAGTTTGCTTTTCGACCACTTTGAAAGAACAACAGCCAATGAAATATAGAAAATGAACGAGCCCATGCTATGCCCGCTTGGAAAGCTGTATCCCTCCACGGTGATCAGCGGATATATATCGGGCCTCTCTCTCTGGAACAATTGCTTCAGCAATATATTAAGCACGCTGCCCGTTGCCGACGTCACCAAAAGATACACAGAATACCGCCTTTTTACGAAAAAAAAGAAGATCGACAAAATGAGGACGGCTGAAATAATCCATGTCTTCCCGCCAAAAAAAGTGACTCCATTCATGAATGCCGTTAGCGAACCGCTAATATGTCCCTGGATAAAGTCAATAATTTCCCCGTCAAATTCCCTTAGCTCGTCTGCCCTCAGCTTTTTGGCTGCTATAAAAAAGCCCATCCATAAAAGGAAGAACAGCACGCCCATCAGGAAAATATAAGACTTGTTGGAATGAGTGGTGTTTTTGCTGTCTGCAGTCACTAGTATCCTCCTTATTCACCCGTTCATTGCCTTTTTCCCCATTGCAAAGTCTCTGAATCGCCCTTTTATGCTTTTTTCCGCTCCTGGGCTGCGGTCCGTTTTTTTCTTGTCGCTTTTGCGGTTTTTTTTGATTGGTCCAATGAAGCCTGAAGCATCGCCATCAGATCTGTCACATTGGCAGCCGGTTTTTTCTTGTCGGCTCCCTCTACAGTCGCCTTGCTGGCTTTTTTCTCTTCAATCAGCTTTTGGACTGCTTCCCTGTACTCATCGTGATACTTGGACGGATCAAAAGCGGCCGTCAGCTGGTCGATCAGTAGGATGGCTGTATCCAATTCTCTTTTGGAAACCTCCGTCTCCGCAGGAATATTGGGCACATCACTGACTGGACGGACTTCATCCGGATAATGGATTGTTTCCATCAATAATGTGTTTTCCAAAACCCGGACAACAGCCATCTGCTCCTTCGACCTGATTTTTATTTTTGCGATACCGACTTTGCCTGATTCCTGCAATGCCTCCCTAAGCAGGCTGTATGCCTTGACGCCTCCTTCATTCGGTGACAAGTAATAGCTTTTATTGAAATAAATCGGGTCGATTTCATTGATTTTGACAAAATCAATGATTTCAACTGCCTTGTCGGTCTGTTCCTTTTGAAGCTTTCGAAGCTCCTCTTCTTCAATGACTACATATTTATCCTTCGCGTATTCGAATGCTTTGACGACTTCTTCCTTCGGGACTTCCTTTCCGCAGTGCGAACAAACTTTTTCATATTTGATCGGTGCGTTGCAGACACTATGGAGAGTCCTGAACGATATGTCCTTATCTTCTGTCGCTGCATGGAGTTTCACCGGAATATTTACCAATCCGAAGCTGATGGTCCCTTTCCACATCGTGTGCATATAGGAAACCTCCTTCTTTCATTCTTTCCTGTTATTTTGCTGAATAAGGCCCAACTTCACTACACAAAACATTTTCCAAAAAAGGAGCCGTAGCCATGCTAAAAAAAATCATTCCGTTCGAACCTGTATCCGCATCGCTCATCCCCTCAGGCGAAGAATGGATTAGCCAGATCAAATGGGACGGCGTAAGAATCCAGACATACTACGACGGCAATGAAATAACCCTTTTTAACCGAAAAGGGCATGAACGGACGGACCATTATCCTGAACTGCGCTCTGCAACACACCTTCAGGGATGCAGATCCGCTATTTTGGACGGGGAAGTTATAAGCCTCGATGAAGATGGGCTCCCGTCCTTCCGGCAAGTGATGAAAAGAGATGGCATACGAAAAATGGACAAGGTTCATGCCCTAGTCGACACCGTCCCTATCTTGTATATGGTATTTGATATCATCTATCTGAATGGGAAATGGATCAATAACGAGCCCCTATCCGAAAGGCTGCTGAAGCTCGAACAAACGGTACGGCCCAATGACCATGTTCAGTTCGTCCAATCTGTAAAAGATGGACAAGCCCTTTTCGAAGCGGTCAAGCAATTGAATATGGAAGGAATCGTATCCAAGGACCTGTCAAGCAAATATGAGATCGGCGGGAAAAACGGGTCCTGGAGGAAGATCAAATATTTTGGGGACTTGATTGCGGTTGTCGGCGGGGTAACGTACCGGGGCAACAGAATCAACAGCCTGATGGTCGGATTG
>CAKQBC010000343.1 GCA_934215995.1 uncultured Bacillus sp.
GTTGTAATAACACCATCATAGCCCATTTCTTCCCTCATAAGTTCTGTCAGCACTTTATGGGAAAGAGTGGCCGGAACTGCAATTTCTTCACCCGTTTTTTTCGAAATTGCTTTTGTATCATCAATCTTAGGGAAGGTAACATGTGCTGTCATGATCGCATCAATCCCTGCTTCCATTCCCTTTTGAAAAGGATACAATTCAACTTCTTTTAGACGTTCTTTGTCATGTGGTACTTCAGGCAATCCAAGATGGGAGTCTACTGCTGTATCTCCATGTCCGGGAAAGTGCTTTGCTGTAGCGGCAACACCTGCTGATTGCAATCCTTCGGTATAAGCAACACCCATGTCAGCGACAAGCTGCGGGTCCTCACCAAATGAACGAACGCCAATTACCGGATTGTCGGGATTATTATTTACATCCATAACAGGTGCAAAGTTCATATTTATGCCAAGTGATGCCAGTTCCTCTCCAATCGCCTTGCCGACCTTTCGGGAAATTTCTTCAGAACGGGCAGCTCCTAACGCCATATTGCCAGGCATGTCCGTTCCTGATTGAAGACGTGTTACAATTCCGCCTTCCTGGTCAATCGTCATTAATAAGCCGAATTTATCGGCAGCTTTCTGATAGTCTGAAACCAGTGTGGCTGTCTGTTCTGTTGTCACCACATTTTCACGGAATAATATGACCCCGCCAAGATGATAATCTTTTACCAGCTTCTCAATTTCCGGCAGCATTTCAGTGACATTTTTCCCCTTCCAGGTGCGGAAATCAGGCATCAGCATCTGGCCGACCTTCTCTTCAATGGACATGTTTTTCACTGCTCGGCTAATAAGATCATACCGTTTCCCTTGCTCCTTAATGATTTTCACTATAAAAGCTGGCTTGCCTTTGCTGTGCTTTTTGCCGTCAGGTTTTATTTGAAGTGCAATACGGTCCTTATATACTCCGTCCGTTACACTGATGAAGGTTTTTCCTGGCTTCCCCATTAAGGTGATATTCCCCGCCTGATCAACTGCTGCAACATTTTTATTTGAAGATTTCCATTTTACACCATCTGAAATTCCCATGAAATGTCCTTCTTTAAAGACATGAAGTGCCTTTAATTGAAATGCTTCTCCACTAATTTCCGTGCTGACATCAGGCACATTCTGAAGGATGATTAAATCCTTTGCTGCACTTTCTGCAGAGGCTTGTTTCAAGGTTCCTCCGATCCATAACTGCGAAACGGCAAGTGTAATTGCGAGAAGGGAAATGAACATTATTTTACGGGCTTTAACCATTTCTTCCACCGTCCTTACTGCATTAATTTCATATGCTCTTTAGCTTACTTTTCACTAAAAAATCGAATGCTAGTAATTTCTTTTTTTCCACCCGTTTCCTGAGAAGGCAGGTGTCATTTTTTGGCCATCTGAAAGTCTGAGTTTTACATTATCAACATACCAGCCTCTGCCGTTTACTGTACTGTCTGTCTGGTATCGGAATCGAATGTGGGAGGTTCCTGCAGGAATCGTTAGTTTTTCGTTTTTCCAATCGATGCTGCTGCCTGTTAATGGCTGTGCCGCCTGTGTCCAATTGACGCCATCCTCTGATACCTCTACAAAGGCCATATCCGCATTGGTTTCAGTTCTGTACCAGGTATCAAACGACAGGACCGCCTCTTTATTGAGATCCACTTTAGCCGTTAAATTGTGCTGAATTTTATCTCCATATCCTGAGAACCAGGCATCTCCTTTTCCAGGGATTGCAACAGGAATGGAATCTGCTACCTGTCTTGCAAATGCTCGCCTTGCAATATTCGTTGTAACCGTATTTCTTGATGGATGGACGCGATTTGTTAAGAGAATCGCAATCGTGCCATTATTCCGGTTTATTACAATGGATGTACCAGTGTACCCTGTATGCCCAAGCGAAGTTCCCTCTGATAAGGCATCCATGAACCATCCCTGACCAAGCTCCCAGCCAAGGCCATGATCATCACCAGGAAATTGAGGAATCTGGTTTTGAATCAGCATTTTCACCGTCTCTTCCTTTAAAATCCGCTTGCCGCCATAACGCCCGTCATTCACATACATATGGGCAAGTTTAGCAAGATCGGATGCAGTGGAAAAGACACCTGCATGTCCGGCAACGCCATCAAGGGACCAGGCATTTTCATCATGAACTTCCCCCCAGACAAGGCCCCTGCCGATAGCAGGCTGGTATTCCGTAGCCGCAATCCGGTGTTTCAAAGATTCAGCAGGATTATACATCGTATCCTTCATACCGAGGGGGTTGGTTATGCGTTTTTTCACAAACTCATCCAGGCTTTGTCCTGACAGGCGTTCGATTATTGCGCCGAGCGTAATCATATTCAAATCGCTGTATGTATACGCTTCACCCGGTTCATTGGCCAATGGATGTTTAAAAACGATTTGCATCCGATCGTCTCTGCTGCTCCCTTGTGAATATAAAGGAATCCATGCAGTAAATCCTGAAGTATGTGTCATCAGCTGGCGAATCGTTACATTTTCCTTGCCGTTTTCAGCAAACTCGGGGATATATTTCGCAACAGGATCATCCAGCTGAAAGCGGCCATCATCATACAATATCATCGCAGCAGTCGTTGTGAAAATTTTACTGATTGAAGCCAGATCAAAGATTGTATCTTCCGTCATTTCAATCGGATTCTGCGCTTCAGTAAATTTATCATCCGTATAACGGTAGGAATATCCGTATGCGTCTTGTTTGACAATATGGCCCCGCCTTGCGACAAAAGTGACAGCACCAGGCATGACTCCTTCTGAAATCATACCTTCCATCAGCGGATCGATTTCATTGAGCGGCTGCTGAACCATTCCAGCTCCCGCCGCTGAACCTGGATGAAGAATAGGAGAAATCGGCCCAGGGCGATCCCATGAAAAAATCGGATGACTTTTGTATTTCACCTCTTTATGATCCTTCCTTTCCATCGTTGGCTTAACTCCTTCCGCGCTTTGCGCAGATGCCGGATATGCTGCCGGAATAAAGAGTGATGTGCTAAGTGCTGCAGAAAGCACAACAAGCTTGGTTTTATGTTTCATACTGCCTCCTTTAATTTTATGAACTTTCATCAGCCAATAACCTCCTTTATGGTTGAAAGGGTTTACATACTGTAAGATTAATAGAGATAGAGTATAGTTGTCTATACCACATAAGTCCTGTTCTAGTTAAAAACTTCCATATATTTAATTAAATCGATAGTTCTTTTTGACTGTTCTGAAAATTA
>CAKQBC010000344.1 GCA_934215995.1 uncultured Bacillus sp.
TAAAGGTAAATCTATCAGTCTTTCGTAATCATTCTTGAGATGACTAGTTTTTGAATTTCTTGCGTTCCTTCATAAATTTGTGTAATTTTTGCATCTCTCATATATCGCTCAACCGGGTAATCTTTCGTATAGCCGTAACCACCGAAAACCTGTACAGCCTCTGTCGTTACCTTCATAGCTGTATCGCCGGCAAATAGTTTAGACATAGCCGATTCTTTTCCGTAAGGCAATCCTTTCGATTCTAACCAAGCTGCTTGGTAGGTTAATAGACGGGCTGCTTCAACACTTGTCGCCATTTCCGCCAACTTAAAGCCAATCCCTTGTTGAGCGGCAATCGGTTTGCCGAACTGTACACGCTCTTTCGCATAATCAACGGCTGCATCAAGCGCACCTTGCGCGATACCGACTGCTTGAGCAGAAATACCGTTTCTTCCGCCATCCAGAGTCATCATGGCCACTTTGAATCCCTCTCCTTCTTGGCCAAGAAGATTCTCTTTAGGCACCAGGCAGTTATCAAAAATAATCTCTGTTGTCGGTGATGAACGAATGCCCATCTTCTGTTCTTTCTTGCCGACACTGAAGCCCGGAGTTGTACTTTCCACGATGAAAGCGCTCGTTCCTTTCTTAGACTCCGGATCCGTCACAGCAAACACTACATAAATATCCGCCACGCCGCCGTTTGTGATGAAAATTTTAGACCCGTTCAATACGTAATGGTCACCTTCTAATCTGGCATTGGTGCGCATTCCGCCGGCATCCGAACCGGAACTCGGTTCTGTCAGACCATAAGCACCAATTTTTTCGCCTTGAGCCATCGGACGCAAGTATTTTTGTTTTTGCTCTTCTGTCCCGAATGTGTAAATCGGCCAGCCGGCAAGCGACGTGTGCGCTGATAACGTAACACCTGTTGATGCGCAAACTCTTGAAAGCTCCTCAACTGCGATACAGTAAGCCAAGTAATCGCTGCCGATTCCGCCGTATTGTTCCGGCCATGGAATACCTGTTAATCCAAGCTCCGCCATCTTCTTGAAAATGTCGATATCAAAACGTTCTTCTTCATCTCTTTCCGCAGCTGTCGGCGCAACTTCATTGCGCGCAAAATCTCTAACCATTTTACGAATCATTTCATGCTCTTCTGTTAAACGAAAGTTCATCCTAATCCCCATCCCTTTTTGTATTAATTAGTTAAATGTTTGCTAATGACTATTTTCTGGATCTCACTAGTTCCTTCATAGATTTCTGTGACCTTTGCATCCCTGAAGTATCGCTCGACAGGATATTCTTTTGTATAGCCATATCCTCCAAAAACTTGAATAGCTTCAATCGCCACATCCATCGCTGTCCTTGAGGCAGACAGCTTCGCCATTGAAGCTTCTTTACCACAAGGAATGCCTTGGTCGCGCATATAGGCAGCCCGATAAACGAGCAGTCTTGCCGCTTCAATGTTTGTCGCCATTTCCGCCAATTTGAAGGAGATGCCCTGGTGTGCGCTTATCGGTTTCCCAAACTGGATGCGGGCCTTGCTGTATGCAACCGCCTCTTCAAAGGCACCCTCAGCAATTCCTAGACTTTGTGCCGCTATACCGATACGTCCAGTGTCTAAGTTAGCCATCGCAATCTTGAAGCCTTCCCCTACTTTTCCAAGCAAATTCTCTTTCGGAACCTTCATTTGATCGAAAGTGATAGCCACTGTCCGAGAACCGTTCATTCCCATTTTGTGCTCATCTTTTCCGATGATAAGCCCCGGGGTATCCTTTTCTACAATGAATGCGCTGATTCCTCCGCTCCCCAACTCAGGATTGGTCACGGCGAATACAATATACACATCCGCCTCTCCGCCATTCGTAATAAATATCTTTGAACCGTTAATGACGTAGTGCTCTCCTTGCCGGACGGCACGCGATTTTAAACTCGCCGCATCGGAGCCGGCGCTTGGTTCGGTTAAGCAGAAAGCTCCTAAATATTCACCCGAAGCAAGCTTCGGCACATATTTATTCTTTTGGTCTTCTGTTCCGAAATAAAGAATCGGGTTCGTGCCGACCGATGTATGAACTGATAGAATTACACCTAAAGTAGGGCTTACCTTTGATAGCTCATGAATAGCAATGATATAGGACACCATATCCATTTCAGCACCGCCGTACTTCACAGGAACCGGAATGCCCATCAAGCCCAGCTCGCCCATTTGACGGAGCAGCTCTCGAGGGAACTCACCCCGTTCCATCCGTTCTACATAACCTTTTACTTCATTTTGAGCAAATTGCCTGACCATTTGACGTATCATTTCCTGCTCTTCATTCAGTTGCAGATTCATGTATTCCTCCCCGGGTGGCCCATTGACATTCAAAACAGAACTTGTCTTTTCAAAATCAGTTGTATTCATAGAAGCCTTTACCCGACTTCCTGCCAAGCCAGCCGGCTTTCACATACTTGCGCAAAAGCGGACAGGGGCGGTACTTGTCGTCGCCGAATCCCTCGTGAAGCGTTTCCATAATATACAGACATGTATCCAAGCCAATGAAATCGGCTAAAGTCAAAGGCCCCATCGGATGGTTCATCCCAAGCTTCATAACATCATCAATTGCTTCCTTAGAAGCAACTCCCTCATATAAGGCATATATCGCTTCATTGATCATCGGCAATAAGATACGATTTGCTACAAACCCCGGAAAATCGTTGACTTCAACCGGAGTTTTCCCGAGAGATTTCGACAGATCTTCAATTGACTTATATACTTCATCTGTTGTTGCCAGACCTCTAATGACTTCTACCAGTTTCATAACCGGAACAGGATTCATAAAGTGCATGCCGATTACTTTATCAGCTCTTGTTGTCGCAGCAGCAATTTCAGTGATTGGCAGCGATGATGTATTGGTTGCTAAGATTGTATGCGGCTGGGCGATTTTATCTAATTCAGCAAACAGTTTGCTTTTAATCTCCATATTTTCAATTGCTGCTTCAACGACTAAATCGACTTTCGCGGCATTTTGCAAATCTGTGGAAGGAGTGATATGAGATAAAATTTGCTCCTGCTGTTCCTGTGATATCTTGCCCTTTTCTACTTGACGCGACAAGTTTTTCGTGATTACAGAAAGGCCTCTTTGAACGAATTCATCTTTTAAATCATGCAAATAAACAGAGTAACCGGATGCGGCAAAAACTTGAGCAATTCCTGAGCCCATTTGCCCTGCACCTATAACCATTACTTGTGATATTGTCATTTCTTAATCCTCCTCT
>CAKQBC010000345.1 GCA_934215995.1 uncultured Bacillus sp.
GGTCCGTACGTACGGTGGTGTGAGAGGGGCGGAAATTTATCTACATTTCCCCTCTACTCGATTTCAGAAGTGCATGTCTCTTTGCTTAATCGAATTTCAGGCCTTTCAATGCTTCTGCCAGTGCATTGTTGATCGGCTCTTCTTGCTGTTGCTGTTTTAGGTATTTCTGTACTGTTCGTTTGTCTACTTTTCCGCTGCCTTCTTTTTTGCGCCGGGCTTCAAAAGCGGATAGCTTCTCGCGGTAACCGCATTTGCAAGTGAAGATTTGGCCCGCCCCTTCACCGCGCAGCTCCATTTTCTTTTTGCATTGCGGGCAGCGTGCGTTTGTCACACGGGAGACATTTTTCCGGTGTCCGCATTCGCGGTCCTGGCAGACGAGCATTTTTCCTTTCTTGCCGTTCACCTCGAGCATCGGCTTGCCGCAATCCGGGCATGATTTCGTCGAGATGTTTTCATGCTTATACTTTTTATCGCTTGCCTTAATTTCAGATACAATATCTTTCGTATGTTTTTTCATTTCATTGATGAAGGCATCTTTTTTCAGCTTCCCTTTTGCGATTTGCTCCAGTTTTTGCTCCCACACGGCTGTTGTGGCAGGTGAGCGGAGCTCTTCCGGTACGAGGTCCAGAAGCTGGCGTCCCTTGGAAGTGATATAGATTTCCTTACCGCCGCGTGTCTCGATCAGGAACGAGTGGAACAGTTTATCGATGATGTCCGCACGTGTCGCGACTGTTCCGAGACCGCCTGTAGCCTTCAATGTCTCAGCCAGCTGCTTGCTGCCTGTCTGCATGTATTTCGCCGGATTTTCCATGGCTGATAGTAAAGTCGCTTCTGTGAAGCGTGCAGGAGGCTTTGTCTGGCCGGATGTCTGCGCAATCAGCTTCGTTTTCATTACATCGCCTTTTTTGATTTGCGGCAGCAATTGTTCCTTTACGTCATCAGAAGAGTCCTCTTCTTCAAATTGATTCTCGTATGCTTCCTTCCAGCCTGCAGAAATGACCCTTTTTCCTTTGGCGATGAATTTCTCGCCGCCGATTTCCGCTTGAACCGTCAATTGCTCAAATTCATGGGCAGGGAATAGGACAGCAAGGAACCGTTTTACGACAAGGTCATAAATTTTACGCTCCTTATCAGTGAAGGAAGAGTAATTGACATATCCTTCGGTCGGGATAATCGCATGGTGATCGCTTACCTTGCTGTCGTCGACGAAAGACTTGGAAGCCTTGATCGGCTTCTGCAGCACTTTATTTACAAGCTTGCGGTATTCACCCACACCGCAAGCCTTCAGGCGCTCCGGAATGGTTGCGACAATGTCTGAAGACAGGTAGCGGGAATCCGTGCGGGGATACGTCAGCACTTTATGTGATTCATAAAGGGATTGCATGTATTTCAATGTTTCCTTTGCAGAGTATCCATATAATTTGTTCGCATCCCTCTGCAATTCCGTTAAATCGTACAGTGCCGGCGCAAATGTCTTTTTCGCTTTACGGTCGATGGAAGTGACGGTTGCGTCTTTGCGGCCAAGGGAAGCGACAATGGCATCCACTTTTTCTTTATTGAAGCTTCGGCTGTTGCCGGCTCCATCCTGCCATGTCAGCTTGATCGAATCTGTCTGCGCTTCGATTCCGTAATAGGTTTTCGGCTTGAAGTTTTTGATTTCATCTTCACGGGCAGCGATTATGGCGACGGTAGGCGTCTGGACCCGCCCGCAATTCAACTGGGCATTATACTTGGTCGTCAATGCCCTTGTGGCATTCAATCCGATGTACCAGTCAGCTTCGGAGCGCGCTACAGCGGCATGGTATAAATTTTCGTATGCTTTGCCTGGCTTCAGGTTATTGAATCCTTCTTTTATGGCCTTGTCTGTTACGGATGAAATCCAAAGGCGCTTGATCGGTTTGTTCACTTTCGATTTGGCGATGATCCAGCGGGCCACAAGCTCGCCTTCACGGCCGGCATCCGTCGCGATGATGATGTCTTTCACATCGTTGCGCTTCAGCTGCGACTGGACGGCATTGAACTGCTTGCCGGACTGCTTGATCACAGTTAGCTTCAGGCGGTCAGGAAGCATCGGTAAGTCTTCGAGATTCCATTTCTGATATTTTTTGTCGTATGTTTCCGGGTCGGCCAAAGTCACCAGATGGCCAAGAGCCCAAGTTACGATATATTGATCTCCCTCTATAAAACCGTTCCCTTTCCTATTGCACTTCAGCACATTCGCAATGTCGCGGGCAACGGATGGCTTTTCTGCCAAAACTAAGCTTTTTGCCATAATGTCATGCTCCTTTATACATTCTTGTACCGTTACTATAACATAGTTTGCCGCCTTGAAATACGGACGGGCATCCTCTGAAAGGGGAGCCTCGGGATTTTTTGCCGGTTGCCGGGCCACTTCAGCAGGAGGGATGAGTATGGTATCATCGAAAGTAAAAAAGTACGTATATCGCGTGCATCGGGCAGAATCCGGCAGAATTTGGTTTCTGAAGGCAAACCTCTCCGGGTGGGCAGATGCAGCTATTCAGGAGGAAAGAGTGACATGTCCAAGGGAAAAACAAATGCAATGAGACTCCTAGACCGCGAAAAGGTTCCATATCAAATGCTGTCTTATGATTCCGGTGACGGTAAAATAGACGGCATCTCGGTGGCCGGCAAAATAGGCAGGGATCCGCGGTCCGTTTACAAAACGCTTGTTGCGCAGGGCGCGAGCCGGGCAATTTATGTGTATGTCATCCCTGTTGCCGAAGAGCTTAACCTGAAAAAGGCAGCAGTGGCAGCCGGAGAGAAGAAAGTGGAGATGGCGGCGGTTAAAGATATCCAGAAATTGACCGGCTACATCAGGGGAGGGTGTTCCCCAATCGGGATGACAAAGAAGTACCGGACTTTCATTCAGGAAGATGCGCGCGAGCTTGACACCGTCATCGTAAGCGGCGGGAAAATCGGCATGCAGATTGAAATAAAGCCGGAGCTTCTGGTTAAAGTGACGGAAGCTGTATTTGAAGATTTGATTAAATAACAATATGAAAAAAAGCCGCATTGCGGCTTTTTTTCATATGTCGCAGGCCTATGACGGCTCCACTTTGTTCTGAAGCAGTAAAGCCTCTAATGCGGTTTTGATGCTGAGATACGTTTGTCCCTGGAAATCCGTACGGACAAGCCCTTTTGCCAAACTGGGCGTCACCCCTACAATCAGGCAGCATGTACCCACCAATCGCAGCCCTTCAGAGATTTTA
>CAKQBC010000346.1 GCA_934215995.1 uncultured Bacillus sp.
ATATATGGTTGATAAAATGAGCAAGCACGAAAAACCAAAAGTACATTATTATTTATTGCTTTTTCTAAGTTGTTGTGCAGAAGGTGATAATCCAGGTGTTTTAGAAGATGAATATCTATTTGAAATATTAAAAGAGTTATCAGGAAGCAAAAACAAAGATGTTAAAGCTTTTGTAGAATATAGTATAGATAAATTTACTGAAAGGTTTTGAACAAACAATCACTTTCGCATAAGAAGTTGCAAACAGCTTCTCTTTTTGTTTTGAAGAAACAACACGGGGCAGCCTCCAACATATTTTGTGAGCTCATACATAATAGAATACTGGTAAAAAATAAAAAGGCAGAGCGAAACGAATACGAATAGCTCTGCTAATATGCATACTTTATTTATATGTTTTTTCTTCATAAGAGAAGAACTTGCAGCTTTATTTGATGTAACTTTCAGGCAGTATGGCCCTCATCAAACTCATAGACTTCCGCCAAGTACTCTATTAAATGGAGCGCCCTGACTGTTTCATCCAATCCTTCGCGTTTGATTCCCAGTTTCATTTGAAGCAGGCATCCCGGGTTGGTAGTGATGATGACTGCTGCTTTAGTATTCTTTACGTATTCCATTTTCAAGTCCAATATATCCATGGAAGCATCGTAATTGACAATGTTATAGATTCCGGCAGATCCACAGCACATATTCAGATTTTCCATTTCGATGTATTGAATGCCTGGGATACTCTTTAGAAGCTGTACAGGCTCCTCTGTCACCTTCTGGACATTTGTCATGTGGCAGGAACGCTGATAGGTAACCCTTTCCTCGTAACGGTTTTGAAGACCTGATAATCCGCCGCAGGCAACAAGAACTTCGCTGATGTCCTTTGTTTTTGAAGCAAATATTCGAGCCCTTTCTTGCCACTCTGATTCCTCTGCCAACAGGTGTGGATATTCAACGAGTGCAGCTCCGCATCCGCCGGCATTGTTGACGATGAAATCTGCCTCTATTTGTTCGAAAGCAGCAATATTTTGTTTTGCAAGCAGTTTGGCGCTTTCGATCTCCCCTGAGTGGGCCTGCAGAGCGCCACAGCATGTTTGGGATTCCATTATTGTCACTTCGCAGCCTGCTTCCGCCAGCAGTTTGACGGATAATTCGTTTATCCTGTGAAACATGGCATCCATAATGCAGCCCGTAAAGAAGGCAACCTTATATTTCTGTTTCCCTTTAGCTGCAACGGGGCCTTTATTTCTTTTTCGGTCGCTAGGGGAAGCCGCTGGCGGCATGATGGATTCAAACGTGCCTAAATGAGCAGGAAGTTTATCCAGGAGCCCTGTTTTGCGCATTGTTTTCTGCAATCCTGTTTTTTCATACAACCAATAGGCATTACCGGTAGTCCTCATTATGTTCCTGTTTGGGAAAACTTTTCTGAAAAGTGTATACCGCATTAGCCGTGTTGGTTTTGAAAGTTTTTTATGTTTCAGCAAGGTTGCCTTAACTGATTCCAGTATGCTCCCATATTCAACACCAGTAGGGCAGGCAGTTTCACAGGCGCGGCAGCCAAGACATAAATTGATCGGTTCCTCAAGGGCCGATAAGTCGGTGATAGCCCCTTCGCCTACCATTTTAACGAGATTGATCCGTCCCCTTGGTGAATGGGTTTCTTTTTTCATCGTTATATAGGTCGGGCATACGGGCAAGCAATACCCGCATTGGACGCAATTATTTGTCTTATGATAATTAATATCTTTCTGCAAAGCTTCCAGAGTTGACTCCATTACCTCAGCTCCAATTTCTGTCCTGGTTCAGGAAAGATTTTTCCCGGATTCATAATGTTGTTCGGATCCCAAATTTGTTTGATGCGTTTCATCATATCGAGGCCAGCCGCCCCTAATTCCATTTCCATGAATGGGCTTTTCATATTGCCGATGCCATGTTCCCCTGAAAGCGTGCCTCCAAGCTCAACGGCAGCAGAGAAAATTTCCGCGACAGCCTTTTCCACGTTTCGCATCTCTGCCAGATCGTTTTTGTTGCAAATTATATTCGGATGGAGATTGCCATCCCCGGCATGGCCGAAAACGACTAAATCCAATTGATATTTTTTGCGGATTTCCTCTAATCTTTGGCACATTTCCGGTATTTTGCTTCGCGGTACGGTTGCATCCTCGGAAATCTTAGTCGGCTTTATCCGGACAATGGCAGGGGAAACGAGTTTACGTGCTTTCCATAACTGGTTCTCCTCTTCCTTGGTCTCTGGAATATCGATTTGCATGGCGCCATTTCGTTCGCAGACGCTTTTGATTTGTTTCGCTTCCTCTTCCAATGCAAACGGATGCCCATCCAACTCAATCAGTATGATAGCGCCTGCCTCAATCGGAAGGCCAAGTGGCTGGTAGTTCTCTACGGCAATGATGGATGACTGGTCCATCAATTCCATTTTTGCAGGCAATATGCCGGAAGAGAGGATGTTGGAGATTGCTTTACCCGCATCCACAAGATTTTCGAATATGGCCATCATTGTTTTAGAGGCAGGCGGCTTAGGGATGAGGCGCAAGATTGCCTTCGTGATGATTCCAAGCGTCCCTTCGGAACCAACGATCAATTTTGTCAAATCATAGCCGGTCACATTTTTGACGGTTCTGCCGCCCGTTTTGATGATTTGGCCTTCCGGGGTGATGACTTCCAAGCCCAATACGTAATCTTTTGTCACACCATACTTTAAGCCGCGCGGGCCGCCCGAGTTTTCGGCAAGATTGCCGCCGATCGTGGACACATGAGAGCTGCTCGGGTCGGGGGGATACATGAATCCGTGCCGTTCGGCAGCTTTATGGATATCAGCTGTCAATACTCCGGGTGAGACCACCGCGATTAAATCTTCCGTATCTACTTCCAGCACATCATCCATAACCGACAGGTCAAATACCATACCGCCTTTAACCGGCAGGGGACCTCCGCTTAAGGAGGTGGATTGGCCCCTTGGGTAAATCGGGATTCTTTCTTTATTGGCAAGCTTCACTAAACGGGATAGCTCCTCCACATTTTTGGTCTGAATGACCGCATCAGGCAGATATGTCCCAAAGGAACCATCAAACGAATAACTGTACAGGTCGCTTTGGTCAGTCAAAATCCGCCCTTCAGTGACAATTTCATTTATCAGCAGTAGTTGTTTGTCCGTTAAGCCCATATATGGAACCTCACTTCGTTTTGATTAGTTCATTTTCTTCCTTAAGAAACA
>CAKQBC010000347.1 GCA_934215995.1 uncultured Bacillus sp.
GATGTCCATATCAAAACGAAGGCGAAAATTGAAGCTGTGGCGGCGGCGGACCGCTTCATAGATGATTACGTCAATGGCCTTAAACCGAAGGCGCTCTATCTTCATGGCTCATTCGGTGTCGGCAAAACGTATTTACTGGGCGCGATCGCAAACGATCTGGCCGACAAGCAAATACCGAGCCTGATCATTTATATCCCTGATTTCCTGAGGGATATTAAAGCAGGCATAGCGGATAATACAATCAATGAAAAACTTGAGTACGTCAAGAAAGTGCCGGTATTGATGCTTGATGACATCGGTGCGGAAACAATGTCCAGCTGGGCTAGGGATGAGGTGCTTGGACCGATCCTTCAGTACCGGATGGGAGACAAGCTTCCGACATTCTTCACGTCAAACTTTAATTTTGATGAACTTCTCAACCATCTGACATTCAGCCAAAGAGGGGAAAGGGAAGAAGTCAAGGCGGCCCGGATCATGGAACGGATCCGCACATTGGCAGATCCTTACCTGCTGGACGGAAAGAATTATAGGCAATAAAATTTATAAGGACAGACAGGCGGTTCACGCCTGTTTTTTCTTTGGCAATTTTCTTTTCTGCATGTCCTTCTTCCTGCTTCTAAAAGGGAATTTGTTTCCATATATATATATGGAATGTTTGGGCAGGAGGGGGAGGATCGGTGTTTATTCATTTTGATACAAAAGCGCAGGCAGAGCGGATCATGCGTATAATCGATTGTCATGTGAATGATTCCCGCATGTTTTCATATATAAGCTACAACGGAGGAGACACGATTTCCTTGTCTATAGAGGAGGGGTACGAGACAAGCCTGCTAATTGCGTTCCGCGAGGCTTTTCTGGCTTTCATCCGGACAGATATGATGCATGTTTGGCTCGGCAGGATCCTTGAGGAAGACTTTCATTACAGCGATAAGACGGAAAGGGAACATATCATTGAAATTACAGCATCTGTGATGCATGGGGACAATCCGAAGAATGAAGCATTCTGGAACGAACTGAAGTATAAAATTCACCACGGGCTGATTTCTCTGTTTGAGAAAAAGGTATCCTTTTCATTCCCGTCATTTTTGACCTTCCGGATGAAGGGGATTATGGAAAAGCTGATGGCATATGCGGAAACGGGGATCGACGAGTATAAAATGGAACAGGAATACCAGGGGTTCATACATATTTTAAGGTCGCATATGCTGAGGATGGACCACAAGATGGAACGGCTGCACCTTAAGCATCGCCAGACGTTTGAGTTTTTTGGGGATACGCTTGAAATACTGACAAGGGATCATCTGTCGGGCTTCATCGACCGCAAATTATATTCAGAATACCCGATGTACATAGACTCACATGTGCTGGCTCCCTTGATCAGCATAGCGCCGAAGCAATTGTATATCTACAGCGATGAAGAGCAGCACCCGCTCGTTGTCACGATTCAGCGGATTTTTGAAGAACGCGCCATTATGCGGCCTGTCATTGAATTCGGGAAAAATGGACTTAAAACCTTATGAATCGGATTCCATTGCTTTCCTGTCTCTCATCATATGTGATTTTTCTTCCGTGCGCTTGCGTTTTGGAAAATTACAAACTATAATATCATACATAAACAAATCGTATATGCGATCAGTAATGATGAGGACATGAACGTCTTGTAATGGTTCTGAAGAGAGGGAAGCCTTAGGCTGCAAGCTTCCTATCCGGAGCATTTCGTTTACCGCCTTTAAACTTCAGCTGCGAAAACCTTTGAACTTGGGGAGTAGAGGCTGACGGATGCCGCCGTTACCGGTTTTTAAGCGCCATTCATGGAACAGCATTGAATGGAATTAGGGTGGAACCGCGGGTTAGATATCAAACTCGTCCCTGTATTGTAACGATACAGGGACGGGTTTTTTTGTTTTTTAAAACTTATGAATTCATTTATTTCAGGAGGGATTACCATGGCAGAACAATTGAAAATTACGTTTCCGGATGGATCGATAAAGGAATTCGCAAACGGGACAACAACTGAAGACATAGCAGCCTCCATCAGTCCGGGGCTAAGGAAAAAGGCATTGGCCGGTAAAGTGAACGGGGCATTATATGATCTGAAAAGGCCGATTGAAGAGGATGCTTCCATCGAAATCATTACGCCTGATTCAGCTGAAGCGCTTGAAATCCTTCGCCACAGCACTGCCCATCTAATGGCGCAGGCAATCAAACGCATCTATGGCAAGGATAACGTCAAACTTGGCGTAGGACCGGTTATCGAAGGCGGATTCTACTATGATGTAGACGTTGATCAGCCGATTTCAACAGAAGACCTTCCGGCGATTGAAAAAGAAATGAAAAAAATCGTCAATGAAAACATCGAAGTGGTCCGCAAGGAAGTGACACGCGATGAGGCGCTTGCATTCTTCAAAGATGATGAATATAAAGTGGAATTGATCGGGGCGATCCCTGCTGAAGAAAGCGTAACAATATACGAACAAGGCGATTTTGCGGACCTTTGCCGCGGAGTGCATGTTCCATCCACTGGGAAAATCAAAGAATTCAAGCTGCTGAGTGTTGCCGGCGCTTACTGGAGAGGCAACAGCGACAACAAAATGCTTCAGCGCATTTACGGTACTGCCTTTTTCAAGAAAGAGGACCTTGCAGAGCATCTTCGTTTGCTTGAAGAAGCGAAAGAGCGTGACCACCGTAAAATCGGGAAAGAACTGAATCTGTTCACGACTTCCCAAAAAGTAGGGCAAGGGATGCCGTTATGGCTTCCAAAAGGAGCAACAATCCGCCGTGTGATTGAGCGCTACATCGTTGATAAGGAACAACGCCTCGGCTATGACCATGTTTATACACCTGTGCTTGGAAGCAAGGAGCTTTACCAGACTTCCGGCCACTGGGAGCACTATAAGGACGACATGTTCCCGCCGATGGAAATGGACAATGAGACGCTCGTGCTGCGCCCGATGAACTGCCCGCATCACATGATGGTATACAAAAATGACATCCACAGCTATCGCGAACTGCCGATCCGCATCGCTGAACTCGGCATGATGCACCGTTACGAAATGAGCGGCGCCCTGTCCGGCCTTCAGCGTGTACGCGGTATGACATTGAATGATGCCCATATTTTCGTCCGTCCGGATCAGATCAAAGAAGAATTCAAGCGTGTCGTGCATCTTGTTCTCGAAGTGTACAAAGACTTCAATCTGACTGACTACACATTCCGCC
>CAKQBC010000348.1 GCA_934215995.1 uncultured Bacillus sp.
CTCCTTTGCGGGGCGAAAACTGCGTCATATCCTTGCAGGCTGCTATACGATATCTGACCAACGATTGATCGGGCTGCTCCAAGGTCTGTATAAAACAGAAGGCATCTTTCTTGAGCCGTCTGCCTTGGCAGGTTTTTACGGGCCGGTGCAGGCAGCCAATGCACAAGAGTGGGCTGATTCATTCAAGCGCGGGCATCACCTTGTTTGGGCAACAGGTGGAAGCCTTGTGCCTGAGTGTGAACGGGAGAGATATCTATAATGAAATGGCCGAAAGCAGGCTATTTTCCTAATTCCTTGTATTTATATAGGAATACTATTGGAGATGTGGTACGATTAATGAATTATAAAGGATGAAACATTGATTCCCAGGGGTGAAATGAATGGACTTAAAGACAATCCGAACGTTTAAGGAGATTGTGAAATACGGGAATTTTCAGCGTGCAGCCGAGGAATTGAACTATGCACAATCGACTGTCACAACTCATATCAAAAACCTGGAGGCCGATTTGGGGGCGACCCTCATCAATAGGGGGAAACAGAAAGGGAAGCAGCTGGAGCTGACGGACGCAGGCAGGCTGCTTCTGGAAAAAGCCGATGTGCTGCTGGAAGGCTTCCAGCTCCTGCAGCAGTCGATGGAAGAGCTGGTCAGCGGCACATCGGGAATGATCCGCATCGGCGTGATGGAACCGACGGCCAGTTACAGGTTTCCGGCAATCATCAAAAGTTTTCTGGAACAACACCCGAATGTCCATGTCAGCGTCCAGATCCATAGTGTGAAAGTTTTGAATGATATGCTTGAAAGTGAAGAGATTGACTTGGCGTTATGCCCGATTCCTGAACAGCAGCATGCGAATATATTTCAGCCGCTTTTCTATGAAGAAGTCGTGCTTCTGCTTCCTGAGCAGCATGCATTGGCGGGAAAGGAACAAGTCTTTCTTCAGGATTTACGTGAGGAAGAGCTTCTTATGACGTCCTCGTTCTGTCCATTCCGTAAAAATCTCGAAAAGCATATGGTGAATGCCGGAGTCAACCCGACATACGGAATAGAAGTCAGCAATCTTATGGCTTTGAAGCATTATGTCGCACAGGGGTTCGGAACGGGGGTTGTGCCGGCCATCACCGTCGATCCCCCGCCTGAAGGGACCGTCACAAAAGTGATTGAGGATTTTAAAAACGGGCTTTCCATCGGGATATTAAGCAATGAATCTGCATTTCGGCAGACGGAAGCCATTCAATATATGCGCCGGACAATCCTTGAATATTTGGCTGACAATAACATCCAGCAAATACAATAAGTCTAAGTTGATTCAATTTTCTTGAACGTTTGCTTCAAAATATTCAATTTCACAAACCGGCTGCAATGCTGTACGATAATAACCAACTAATTCAATAAGGATTATAGAGTTGAAAGTGAGGAGATTAGAATGTACGTTGCAGCTATTATCGACCAGAAAGAAGTAATCGTTCCAATTGTAGAAGGAGTGAAGCTCCGGATTTACGATACAGAAACAGGTAGTATCCAAGACTATGAAAATCCCGCCCTCGGGCTTACGGAAGGAAGAAGAGGGGCAACGCTCCGTTTTGCCATAGAGAAAGGAGCCGCTGCATTCGCTTCCCCGCCGCAGACGTTTTGCGAGCTGTCCTATGAAAAGGCAGTAGAAGAAAAAATCCGCTTCTTTCATCTCGAGCCCGGCGTTTCATTCAATAGCTTTAAAGGGCAGCTGGCTGACGGGCTGGTCACAGCAGAAGAAAAGCTGCCGGGTGAAGAAATCGCCCCAAGCTTTGCAGCCAAGTAAGCAGTTGAAAGAACAGCCAACAGCCTGTCCGGCTCAAGCGAATGAAGCTGGTGTCCGGAAAAGGTTCCTGTATATACGGCGCAGTTAAATGGAGAGGCACTGAAGAAGGAGTGATTGCAAATGGTGCAAAATCAAATGAAAATCGGCTTGTTCCTTATGGGGACCGGCCATCATATAGCTTCCTGGAGGCTTCCTGACATTCCGGAGAACTCGGCCATCAGCATAAAGCTGTTCCAGGAAATTGCACAAATCGCTGAACAAGGAAAGCTGGATATGCTGTTCTTGAGCGACGGTTTGTCATTCGATAAGCATTCCCACACAGGGGAGCTGGTCAGGTTTGAACCGTTCACGCTGCTCGGCGCCTTATCGGTGACGACAAGTCATATCGGCCTCGCCGCTACAGCATCAACCACCTATAATGAACCGTTCCATATTGCCAGGAAGTTCTTGTCGCTCGACCATTTGAGCGGGGGGCGGTCCGGATGGAATGTGGTCACGTCCTATCTGCAGGCAGAATCGAAAAACTTCAGCAAAAATGAGCATATGGCCCATGGCGTCCGCTACCAAAGAGCGGAGGAATTCGTCGAAGTAGTGAAAGGGCTTTGGGACAGCTGGGAAGAGGACGCCTTTGTATGGGATAAGGAAAACGGCACTTTATTTGATGAAACGAAGCTTCATCACTTGCATCATAAAGGTGAATTTTTCTCTGTAGAGGGGCCGTTGAACTCTACACGCTCGCCGCAGGGAAGGCCGATCATCATTCAGGCGGGATCTTCCGATGCCGGCCTATCGCTGGCCGCAAGGACGGCTGATGTCATATTCACTGCACAGACAAAGATTGAGGATGCGAAAGCTTTTTATAAAAAGGTGAAAGAGAAAGCGATCGGGTATGGGCGTTCTGCCGATGACGTGAAAATAATGCCTGGCCTATCGATCTACACGGGCAGGACGGAAGAAGAAGCTAGACAAAAATATCAAAATATTCAAAAACTAATAACAACAGAGGTTGCTTTGAAGGTTCTGTCCGAATTCCTCGGAGATGCGGATCTCTCGGTTTACCCGCTGGATGGGCCGGTTCCTCGGGACCTGCCTGAAACAAACGGCAATAAAAGCCGGATGAAGCTTCTGCTGGAGCTTGCCGAAAGGGAAAACATGACCATACGTGAACTGGCTGTGCATGTGGCAGGATCGAGGGGCCACAATATTATTTTCGGTGATCCGGTCCAGATTGCGGACCATATGGAACAATGGTTCACAGAAGGAGCTTGCGACGGCTTCAACCTGATGCTTCCTTACTTTCCTGGCAGCCTGAATGACTTTGTTGAACTGGTTGTGCCCGAGCTTCAGAAAAGGGGATTGTTCAGGGAAGAGTATGAAGGGAAAACGCTGCGTGAGAATCTCGGCCTGAAGGAACCGGAG
>CAKQBC010000349.1 GCA_934215995.1 uncultured Bacillus sp.
GATACCGAAAGCCTGGAAGGAAGAAATACCCGTTTTACCTTCTTTTAAAGTCGATTTTTCAGTCAGTAGCCTGAACATTTCCCCAAAATATCGAAATTGTACAAAATTTGTTTTTACTGTAAAAAACACACCCAGCACCAACAGGAGCGCTATAAGTATGTATGTCCATAGTATATCATTCAATCCATTTAAAACATCTAGCAAATCATGTCCTCCCTTAACAAAAATTCATTCAAAAAAGTTATTCAAATATATCACAAAAAATACATATTATATAATCTAGCATTAACCTTTCCTTTATGGCAAGTCTTTGTTAAATCTACAAAATAGTCGTATTTTTTATATAATTTATTCAAATATTTTTCAAACTTCACTTTTTCAATAATTATCTCAATAAAATTCCCTTTAATATGTTTCCTTTTTTATTGCCCCGATATGCAGAAAATCCGCAAAGAGCTGCTCGCCCCATTGCGGATTTTTTCTGCCTTATTCTGTTTCGTTTTCTTTCACAGGCTCACTAGGGATGACCCATAATTCTTCTACCTGGCCGCTGTCTGCAGTATCGATGACAAACGATCCGTTTGAATACCGGGCAGAGAAGTTTAGCGCAGGCGTTGATACTTCTTCTGAAGCTCCCTGGCTGGTATGGAGCAACAGTGTATCATCTTCCTGCACGATTTCCATGCCGACCAAGCGATGCGGATTCTTCTTAAGTTCGCGGAGCATGACAACGCCTCTTTTCGCACGTGCGGTTTTCTCGAATTCCTTGAACTTCATTTTTTTAATGGCCCCGCGCTGCGTAATGACCACAATAGATTCGCGATTCGGATCATTGACAATTGACCCATTCACTACCGAATCCCCATCCTTCAGGTTAATGCCTTTGACACCTGCGGCACGGATACCCACGACATTCGCTTCTTCTTCCGCGAACCAAAGGCCGTACCCGAGCTGCGTAGCGATGAATACATCTTTCGTTCCATCCGTGCGATATACTGCAAGCAATTCGTCATCGCCCTTAAGGTTAATGGCCACAAGCGGCTTGGAATAACGCTGTGCATGATAATGCTTCAGCTCTGTTTTCTTGACCATACCGTTTTTCGTGATGAACAACAGGCAATCTGTAGTTTCAAAGTCTTTGACGGCTATTGTCCGGACTATATTTTCATCCTTGTCGATTGGGACTATGCTGGCGATATGCTGTCCGAGGTCTTTCCACCTTATATCCGGAAGCATATGTACAGGGCAGAAAATATAATTCCCTTTGTTTGTGAACAACAGAAGATTGTCCGTCGTATTGATTTCACTTTGATACATCAAGTGGTCATTTTCTTTCATGCCGAGGTCCTTGCCGCCGCTTGCCCCGTAAGAACGCAGCGATGTACGTTTTACATAGCCCTCTTTCGTGACCGTCACAATGACATCTTCGCTTGCGACCAGTACCTCCAGATTGATTTTTATTTCCTCAATCTGGTCCTGTATCTTCGTCAGACGGACATCATTATATTGCTTTTTCACTGACTTCAATTCTTTTTTGATGACAGAGAAAAGTTTCTTTTCACTCTCTAGGATCAACACAAGCTCAGCAATTTTGCTTTTCAGCTCTTCAAGTTCTTTTTGAAGTGCAGTAATATCCGTATTCGTTAATCTGTATAGCTGTAAAGAAACAATTGCTTCAGCCTGCGCTTCGGAAAATTCAAATTTGGCGATCAAATTATTTTTGGCATCTCTCTTATCAATCGAACCCCTTATTGTCGCGATGACTTCATCAAGGATGGATAGGGCTTTCATCAAGCCTTCAACAATATGTTCACGATCTTTCGCTTTTTGAAGTTCAAATTTTGAACGGTTCAGAATAACTTCTTTCCGATGGTCTATGTATGCATCAAGCATGGACTGAAGGCCCATTAATACAGGCCGTTTCTTATGGATGGCAACCATATTGAAATTGTATGTGACTTGAAGATCTGTGTTTTTAAACAGGAAATGCAGAATCCCTTCGGCATCGGCTTCTTTTTTCAGTTCCACGACAATCCGCAGGCCTGTACGGTCGGTTTCATCACGCACTTCAGCAATCCCTTCGACTTTACGGTCCAATCTCAGCTCGTCCATTTTTTTGACGAGGTTCGCTTTGTTTACCTCATAAGGGATTTCAGTTATGACAATCTGCTGTTTACCGCCGCGGACAGTCTCAATTTCTGTCTTGCCTCGGATAATGATTTTTCCTTTTCCTGTCTCGTAGGCTTTCTTGATTCCGTCAACACCTTGGATAATGCCTCCTGTCGGGAAATCAGGCCCTTTTATGACATGCATCAGATCATCGACTGTACAATCCGGATGATCGATTCGCATCAAAGCGGCATCAATGACTTCGCCAAGCTGATGAGGCGGGATTTCTGTCGCATATCCTGCAGAGATGCCTGTCGAACCATTCACCAATAAGGCAGGGAACATCGCAGGCAGGACAGTCGGCTCCTCAGAAGTATCATCGAAGTTCGATACAAAATCGACCGTCTTCTTGTCAATATCCCGCAGCAATTCACTGGCAATCGGCGAGAGCCTAGCTTCTGTATAACGCATCGCAGCAGGCGGGTCACCGTCCACGCTTCCGTTATTCCCATGCATTTCAACGAGCACTTTCCTAAGTTTCCAGTCCTGGCTCATCCTGACCATTGCATCATATACGGAAGAATCTCCATGGGGGTGATAATTACCGATTACATTACCTACTGTTTTGGCCGATTTCCGGAATGGCTTATCGCTTACGTTCCCTTCCGTATGCATGGCAAACAGAATCCGTCTTTGGACGGGCTTGAGCCCGTCCCTTGCATCCGGCAAAGCCCTGTCCTGGATGATATATTTACTGTAGCGGCCAAAGCGGTCACCAATTACTTCCTCAAGGGCGAGGTCATGAAATTTTTCTGCAGATGTCATTACTCCTCACCCTCCTCAGTAATGATCATATTTTGGTTATCCAATATATTCACTTCCTCTTCCAATCCAAACGCCACATTGGATTCAATCCACTTACGGCGCGGTTCTACCTTATCGCCCATCAATGTTGTCACTCGTCTTTCAGCACGGGCTATATCATCGATGCGGACACGGATCAAGGTCCTTGTCTCAGGATTCATGGTTGTTTCCCATAATTGGTCGGCGTTCATTTCCCCAAGCCCTTTATAGCGCTGGAGAATGTAGCCT
>CAKQBC010000350.1 GCA_934215995.1 uncultured Bacillus sp.
GATGGGGAATTTCCTGTGTCCGGGAAATCGGTTAAATCAAAGCTGTTCAGTATTTCCGATTGCCAGGCAATCGTTAAGAAGGCAATTGTCGAGCGCTTGAAAAAAGCATATAACCGCATCGCCTGGTTCAAAGAAGACGGGCCTCTGTTCAAGATTGAGATTTCGATGCTTAAGGATGAAGCAATTATAACAATAGATACGTCAGGTGTCGGGCTTCATAAGCGCGGCTACCGTGTGTCTCAGGGCGAGGCGCCTTTGAAGGAGACGCTCGCTGCCGCACTTGTCATGCTTACGAACTGGCATCCGGACCGCCCGTTTGTCGATCCTTTCTGCGGATCGGGTACAATTGCGATCGAAGCCGCAATGATCGGCCAGAACATTGCACCGGGGTTCAACCGTGAATTCGTTTCGGAACAATGGCCATGGATCCCTGAATCCGTATGGGAAAAAGTTCGGGATGAAGCCGAAGAAAAGGCAAATTACGACCAGCCTCTTGATATTGCCGGATATGATATTGACCACAGAATGGTCGAAATGGCAAAGGCAAACAGCATGGAGGCAGGATTTGGCGATCTGATTACTTTCAAACAAATGCAGGTTAAGGATTTCACGACGGCCAAGGAATATGGCGTCATTGTCGGCAACCCGCCATACGGCGAGCGGATCGGCGAGAAGTCCCAAGTGGAGCAAATGTACAGGGATATGGGACATGTATTCGGAAAATATGATACTTGGTCTGTCTATATCATGACATCCTATGAACAGTTCGAGCAGCTGTACGGCAAGCCGGCAACAAAGAAACGAAAGCTTTTCAACGGATTCATCAAGACGGATTACTACCAATATTGGGGAAAAAGGCCGCCTAGACCCGAGAAATAAACAGGGGGTTCTGCCCTGATCAGTGAAATCAAGTATGGACAGAGAGGAAAAATTAAAACAGTGAGAACGCTACCCTTTACAGTTTCAAAAGAGGAAGGCTTTTATGAAAAGCTGTCCGAATGGATAGGGGATGTCTTTTACGATATCCTGCCGGAAAAAGGCTTTGAAATAAGAGATGAACAGGTCTATATGGCATTCCAGCTCGAGAAAGCCTTCAAAGAGAAAAAGACCATTTTTGCAGAAGCGGGAGTTGGCACGGGAAAAACGATCGTCTATCTTCTCTATGCCATCTGCTATGCCCGATATACGAACAAACCAGCAATCATATCATGTGCGGATGAGACACTGATTGAACAGCTGGTGAAGGAACAGGGAGACATCGAAAAAATTTCAGAAAGCTTAGGACTGGATATTGATGTAAGGCTCGCAAAGTCAAGGGATCAATATGTGTGCCTTAATAAGCTCGAAGAAGCTGTCCTGTATGAGGACAATGAAAATATTGACCGGCTTCATGAAGAACTCCCTTCATTCATAAGGGATCATTCCTCGATGCTGACGTTTGAAGTATATGGAGACCGCAAGCAATACCCATATTTAACGAATAGCGAATGGAATAAGGTCGGCTGGGATCCGCTCCAGAATTGCTTCTCCTGTGAAAAACGCCACCGCTGTGGCCAGACAATCTCAAGGGAACATTACAGAAAGGCGGCAGACCTGATTGTCTGTTCCCATGATTTCTTCATGGAGCATGTTTGGACGAAGGAGTCACGGAAACGGGAAGGGCAATTGCCGCTGCTGCCCGAATACAGCGCAGTCATTTTTGATGAAGGGCATCTGCTTGAATTTGCAGCCCAAAAAGGATTGACGTACAAAATATCCGAAACAATGGTTGATGATGTGCTTTCTGTGCTTTCGGCCAACGATATGCGTGAAGAAACGCTTCTTCTGATTGATGATGCGATCCACTTGAATACGGAGTTTTTCCGTCTCCTATCCCAAAACAGCACTCATGTTGATGGATCCCACCGTTATGAAATCCATGATGGCAGCGAGATCAAACAGAAGGCAGGCGAGCTCCAGCAAAGGATCGAACAGGTTCTTGAAAGCCTGGTTTTTGAGGCGGAGCTTTATACAATCGATGAATACAGCCTGAAAATAAGTGAAGAGTATCTTGAACAGATCTCTTATTCGTTGACGCTTTATACAGGCGGGAAGAACGCCGTTGTCTGGCTTGAGAAAGACGGGCTTAAATCAAGCCTGGTCATTATGCCGAGGTTGGTGAGCGATATTCTTTCGAAGGAAGTATTCGAGAAAAATATCCCTTATATATTCTCTTCTGCTACTTTGTCTGAGCAAGGTTCATTCGATTATTTGGCAGATAGCCTTGGAATCAAGGAGTATACAAGCTTCTCTGTCGACTCCCCATTTGATTATGAGGACGTCATGGACGTTGCTGTTTCATTCTATGGGAAGGACTCCGTCGGGGAAAAGAATGCTGCCATTATAGAATCGGTCAGGACGAATGAAGGCGGCTCGCTCATCCTTTTCCCTTCCGAAGAAGAGATGAACGGCTTCAGGGCGGAACTCGAACAGAACGGGCTGCCGTTTCCTGTGTATTTCGAAGGCGATGAGGAAATCAGTACGACCGTTAAGAAGTTCCAGCAATCCGTGCAATCGGTCCTTTGCTCCTATCATTTATGGGAAGGGCTTGATGTGCCCGGTGAATCGCTGAACAATGTCGTAATCTATAATCTTCCGTACCCGCCTAATGACCCTGTTTTCAAAGCGAAACGTCAGGCGGCAGAAAACCCGTTTGATGAGGTTGACCGGCCATATATGCTTCTGCGCTTAAGGCAAGGTATCGGCAGACTGATCAGAACGAGCTCGGACCATGGGAAAATCCAATTATTCATGGACAAGGATACAGAACAGAGCGTAGTGCAATCGGTGCTGGATGTCTTGCCGGTGAAACCGGAAATGATTTGATAGTTTGAAAAGAGGGATGCTGCTGCATCCTTCTTTTTTTGCCGCAAGAAAGATTATTATCACTTTTGAAGCCTGCATACTTTTCATTTAGGGCTGTAAAGGAATATGATAAACTAAAAAGGGAAAAGGAGGATTCGATTATGGCGATTTCGGCAGAAGAAAAGTTCTTGCAGCTTGTGAAGAAGATGGCCGCTTACGAGGAGGCTCTATCATTGATCTACTGGGACCTTCGTACAGGAGCACCCAAGAAAGGCGTCGACCAGCGCTCCGAAGTGATCGGCGTATTGTCATCTGAAATATTCAGCATGTCCACAAGTGAT
>CAKQBC010000351.1 GCA_934215995.1 uncultured Bacillus sp.
CATACGAAAGATCCGGACCGCTGACCGGTCCCCGAAATCCGGCTGGTGTTGTCACTGGCGGCGAGTTCCGTTATACTTTAGATTGAGATCAATCCAAAGATGAGGTAACGCCGCCATGAATACAATTTATGATATACAGCAGCTGCTTAAAAAATTCGGTACAATCATTTATATTGGAGACCGCCTGGCTGACCTTGAGCTTATGGAAGCTGAAGTGAAAGAGCTGTACAAGCATCAGCTGCTTGATGTACGCGATTACCAAACCGCAAGAATGCTGCTTCGGAGAGAAATAGAGCTGGAAAAAGAGAAAAGGTCTGTGAAATGAGGCGAAACATTTCATAGACCCTTTCATATTAATAAAGAGGTGCGGTGCTGAAAGCGGGTTCTCATTAAGGCTGTCTTTTTTACGCTTGATGGGTCCGGCAAGCCCGAAACGCTTCAAAAGAACAAGCATAACTTATTATTATTGCCGGAAAAAAAGAAATGAAACTTTTTAAGGTTTCATCCGTCTAAATAATAGGGTAATTGAATATCAATGAAAATGCGCACATCTTTCTGGATTTCATTGGGATTTGCATTTTTACGGCAAAAGTATTACTATTTTATTTAGCCTAGTAACTATCAGGCACTTTCATATAATTGCAGTGTAATGGCTAAAAACATGAAAATATGAAACCATAAAAAGAGAGAGGTCGCTGTATAGCGGCTATTTTCACGCTTGCTGTAAAAGGGAGGGTTATAAAGTATGAAGAAATATTTTTCATGGGAGAAACTTTCGGGAAGAAGTATTTCACTCACTGCTGCAGCAATACTGATGCTGTGGATTAAAACGTATATAACATATAAAACGAGCTTTGATCTCGATATAGAAAATGGAATGCAGGAGCTTATCCTTTTCATCAATCCGCTATGTTTCCTTATGCTGATTTTTGGTATCGGATTATTCCTGAAGGATAAAAGAAGGCCGAAATTCATCATCATAACAGCCTTCCTTATCTCTGTCGTATTGTACGGAAACGTCATGTACTACCGTGAATTCACGGATTTCCTGACAATTGCTTTATTGTTCCAGGCAAGCAACCTGGGCGATCTGGGGGGAAGCATCCTCAGCCTGGTGACGCCGTTCGATTTCCTGTTCTTCATCGACCTGCCGATTTTGATCTGGCTTGCTAAGAAGAAACCATCGTTCGTTGTCAATAAGACTTATACAAAAACAAACAGAAGAGTCTACTTCCTGTTGATTATCGCAATCGGATTCTTCAATCTTGGACTGGCTGAAACAGAAAGGCCGCAATTGCTTACGAGAACATTCGACCGCGAGATGCTCGTGAAATATATCGGTACGTATAACTACCATATTTATGATATATTCCTTCAGTCAAAATCGTCTGCACAACGTGCTTTGGCTGACGGAAGCGAATTGACGGATATCGAAAACTATGTACGCGCCAACCATAAAGAAGCGGACAGTGAAATGTTCGGTATCGCAAAAGATAAAAACGTGATCTTGATTTCACTGGAGAGCATGCAGAACTTCGTGATCAATAACACGATGAATGGCGAAGAAATCACGCCATTCCTGAATCAGTTCATTAAGGAAAGCTATTACTTTGATAACTTCTACCATCAAACGGGGCAAGGAAAGACTTCTGACTCCGAGTTCATCGTAGAAAATTCGCTTTATCCGCTAAGCAGGGGTGCCGTGTTCTTTACCCATGCTACGAACGAATACACGGCAACACCTGAAATCCTGAATAATGCAGGATACATTACGGCTTCCTTGCATGCGAACAACAAAAGCTTCTGGAACCGTGACGTCATGTATGATTCAATCGGTTACCAAACGTTCTATGATATCGATTCGTTTGATGTGAACGAAGAGAATTCAGTAGGCTGGGGCTTGAAGGATAAAGACTTCTTCAGCCAATCGATTGCGCATCTGAAAGAGATGAAGGCTACAGGCAATCCTTTCTATGCGAAGTATATCACTTTGACGAACCACCATCCGTTTACGCTTGGTGAAGAGGATGCAACAATCGGGAAGTATGATTCCAATTCAAAAACATTGAATAATTACTTCCAAACGGTCCGCTACATGGATGAGGCAGTTGAGGATTTCATCAACCAGCTGAAAGAGGAAGGCCTGTATGAGGATTCCATCATCATTATGTACGGTGACCACTATGGTATTTCCGAGAACCACAATGCGGCTATGTCCCAATACCTTGGAAAAGAAGAAATCACGGCCTATGATTCAACACAGCTTCAAAGAGTGCCGTTGATCATTCACATTCCGGGCCATGAAGGCAAAACAATTTCAGATGTTTCCGGACAAATTGACATTAAGCCGACAATCCTTCATTTGCTTGGTATTGATACAAAAGACCAAATCATGTTCGGTTCCGATTTATTCTCCAAAGACAACACTGAATTCACAGTGCTGCGCGATGGAAGCTTTATCACGAAAGATTATGTGTATACAAACGAAACACTGTATAATAGATTGACGGGCGAAATCATAGAAGACCAATCTGTGATTGAACCATACAAAGAAAAAGCCCAATTGGAGCTTGGATATTCCGACAAGATTATATATGGTGACTTATTGCGTTTCATCGACTCAGACAAAACCGATAAGTAATATCAAAAAAGGATGGCCGGTATGTATTCCGGCTATCCTTTTTTGTATGAATGATAAGCCAATGGAGAGGCTGAACAATAAACCAAGCTACGTCTATTCGCTGGATAGGCACTATCTTCAAGGGGGCAAAATATGATTAAGGGAGAAGGCTGAAAAAGGCGGGTGGGTGCTTTATGGTTTATCACTATGAAACGTTAGAGCGGGATATCGACAGCCTGCTGAGGGCCTATCCCTCTTTGACTTGCGAAGTTGCGGGCAAAAGCGTGCTCGGGAGAAATCTGTATGAACTTAGATGGGGACATGGCAAGGAAATAATCCATTACAACGCCTCCTTTCATGCAAACGAATGGATCACAACCTCTGTATTGATGAAATGGTTTGGGCAATTCCTGGAAACAGGAGATGGGGCTCATACGGAACGATCCATATCGTTAGTGCCGATGGTCAATCCTGACGGGATACAGCTGCTGGTTGAAGGGGAAGCGGCGGCTAAGGGAGTCGCAGATGTTGCAGTCATGAATGAAGGCCGCAAAGACTACTG
>CAKQBC010000352.1 GCA_934215995.1 uncultured Bacillus sp.
GGACCGGATCGGGGCGGATGTGCGGATCATTGATGCCTCTTCTCTTGAAATCGAGGAATCGGCTTTGACGGGCGAATCCATTGCCGTTTCGAAATCAGATACACCTTTTTTCCATTCTGTGAACAGCATTGGTGATGAAGAAAATATGGCATTCATGGGTACGATGGTTTCGAGAGGGAAAGGGACCGGAATCGTCACCAGCACGGGTATGAAAACAGAGATGGGCCAGATTGCGGACATGCTTCAGTCTGCGGAAACGATGACTACCCCATTGCAGCACAGATTGGAGCAATTGGGGAAAATCCTGATTTTTGCTGCCGTTTTTTTAACTGTTTTAGTAATCGCCCTTGGGGTTTTTCAAGGGAATGATGTTTATACAATGGTTTTGTCAGGGGTCTCCTTGGCTGTTGCCGCCATTCCTGAAGGGTTGCCGGCAATCGTGACAGTGGCCTTGTCGCTCGGCGTCCAGCGCATGATTAAGCAAAAGGCAATCGTCAGAAAACTCCCGGCAGTGGAAACATTGGGATGCGCCTCTGTCATATGCTCGGACAAGACAGGGACGCTGACACAGAACAAAATGACAGTAACATCCCTCTGGGACAGTGGCAAGATGTACACGGTTTCCGGAAAAGGGAATGAAACGGAAGGCGCATTTTTTGAAGAAGGCAGGGAACTGGATAAACTGCACAAATCCCTTCAGCAGCTGTTGACATTCGGATTGCTCTGCAATGCTTCGGAAGTCAGGGGGGATGAAGGCACCCTTCATGTCGAAGGAAGTGCGACCGATGCGGCCATGCATGTAGCTGCATTAAAAGCAGGCTATTCAAAAGAACAGCTCGCCCGACAATTTACGATCATAAAAGAATATCCTTTCGACTCTGTCAGAAAAATGATGAGCGTCCTTGTCAGGGACCAGAGCGGCAAACAGTTTGTTGTGACAAAAGGTGCCCCGGATGTCCTGCTCGGTAAATGCAAACATGTTCTCTGGAATGAAAGGACGAAGGAGCTGGACAATGGGACAGCAAGCACTATTCAAAATGCGATTGACGAAATGGCCTCCCAGGCACTGAGGACAATAGCTGTTGCCTTTAAGCAGGTATCATCCGATTCTGCTTATTCAGATGAAAAACAGCTTGAGCACGGCCTGATATTCATCGGGCTCCATGGAATCATCGACCCGCCAAGGCCTGAAGCGAAGGACGCTGTCGAAGAATGCCGGAAAGCGGGCATTAAGACAGTCATGATTACTGGGGACCATGCGATCACAGCAGAAGCAATCGCGAAACAATTGGGCATCATGAAGGACAGGGATCAGGTTCTGGAAGGGAAAGATCTTAACGAAATGTCGGTCAAAGAGCTAGAAGATGTAGTCGAGAATGTTTCAGTTTTTGCAAGGGTATCCCCTGAGCATAAGCTTAAGATCGTCAAGGCATTCCAAAACAGGGGACATGTTGTGGCAATGACGGGTGATGGCGTCAATGATGCTCCCGCCATCAAATCGGCCGACATCGGCATATCGATGGGGATCACGGGCACTGATGTGGCCAAGGAAGCATCAAGCCTTGTGCTTCTGGATGATAATTTCGCCACCATTAAAGCGGCGATCAAAGAAGGGCGCAATATATATGAAAACATCAGGAAGTTCATCAGATATCTGCTAGCTTCCAATGTTGGGGAGATTCTTGTTATGCTGTTTGCGATGATCATCGGGCTGCCTTTGCCGCTGACCGCCATTCAGATACTTTGGGTCAACCTGGTGACGGATGGCCTGCCGGCCATGGCGCTAGGCTTGGATAAGCCGGAAGGGGATCTGATGACCAGGACTCCGCGCAATCCGAAAGAAGGGGTTTTTGCAAGGGGGCTCGGATGGAAAATCATCTCACGGGGATTTTTGATCGGCGGTGCAACTTTGATCGCTTTCATGACCTCTTTGCATTTCTATCCGGATGATTTGCCGTATGCCCAGACAATCGCCTTCATGACGCTTGTGCTTGCACAGCTGATCCACGTGTTCGACTGCAGGAGCGAGACGAGCATTTTATCCCGTAATCCGTTCGGCAATATGTATTTGGTCTTTTCGGTGTTGCTGTCACTTGCGATGGTGCTTGTAGTAATCTATTATCCTCCGCTCCAGAACCTCTTCGACACTGTAAGCATCCGTGCGCATGACTGGATGATGGTCATCGGATTAGCCTCGCTTCCAACTTTTTTGCTTGCCGGTTCATTTTTGGTACGAAAAACAAAGTGACTTATGCTATAATGTGAAAGGTAGTAGACTGCGATCTATTGCCTTTTTATTTTGCATAGAAAGACTTTCAATGTGCATGGCGATATCGGGATATGCAGATATGCATTCCCTTACTGATATATTCAATGGTGCCTCATGTTAGATGAACCATATTTAACTATAAGCGCTGGAATTGGAAGTGATGTTAATGGTTGTTAGTATGACCGGTTATGGCCGGGGGAGCAGCGAGGGGGAGAATATTCTCGTCCATGCGGAAATGAAGACAGTCAACCACAGATTCTGTGAGTTTCATATCCGGATGCCGAGGCAGCTGCTCGTTCTCGAAGACAAAATTAAGAAGCTGCTTGCCGGGTACATAAGGAGAGGGCGCGTTGAAGTGTTTCTTACTGTGGAAGGACAGGGCCTGATCCATAAAAAAGTGAATGTGGACTGGGATCTGTTGGACCAGTATATGGCCCAAATGGATACCATCGCCAAGAAGTATCATCTGCATCCGCCCAGCTCGCCCCATAAATTGGCCGATCTTGATGGTGTTTTCATCGTTGAGGAGGAGCAGGCCAGGTCTGCAGAAATCGAGGCCTATATCATGGAGGCAGTGAGACAGGCTGCCCTCGAGCTGAAAGAGATGCGGATCCAGGAAGGTTCCCAGTTAAAGAAAGATATAGAGAACCAGCTTGAGAGGCTCCGGGATTCGGCTGATAAAGTGAAGCAATACGCACCGCTTGTACTGGAACAGTATAGGGAAAAACTCAAATCCAAGGTGAAGGATTTCGATACGGGCGTAATGGATGAAACGAGGCTGATGAACGAAGTGGCCTTATTCGCCGACAGGGCGGATATCAATGAAGAAATCACCAGATTGAACAGCCATATACAACAAACCGCGAAAACCCTCGACAGCAATGAAGCCATGGGAAGGAAATTGGAT
>CAKQBC010000353.1 GCA_934215995.1 uncultured Bacillus sp.
GATGTTATTCAGAGGAAAGATGTTCCTGCTGGCCGGAGCTGTGTGCACTCCCCGGTTGACAAAAGGATGGTTCAGCCGTAAATTAAGCCATATACTTTTCACGATAAATTATGATCATCTGCCAGCAGACACAGTAGCTTTGATTTCCCGCAGAAAAAAGAGATCGGATGGTTGGTGCGAATCCGAGCGGAACCAAAGTGAATTACACCTGCATCTTTCAGGCGGATTTCGAATTGAGTGGGCAAGCTTTTCTTGTCAATTAGGGTGGTACCGCGAAGCCTCTTCGTCCCTATTACGGAGAAGGGCTTTTTTTGTGCTCTTTTTTGAGGCTCATCATGTTACGGGGAGAGAATCGTATGTTGCAGTCGTCAAAGTTAAAGTTACCGGTTTGGGAAGCGGTTCTGGTTTTGCTGGTGGTCTTCGCATCCATCAGTGTGGGCATCATCATGCTTGGCATGAACCCGCATTTGCCCATTATCTTTTCAATTATTTTCCTGATGATCTATGGGCTGGTCAAGGGCCTTCCCATCCATGAGATTGAAAAGGGCATGATCAATGGCGCGGCCTCGGGACTCGGCGCCGTCTACATCTTTTTCTTTATCGGCATGCTGATCAGCAGCTGGATGGCGAGCGGGACGATTCCGAGCCTCATGTACTACGGATTTCACTTATTTTCAGACTTACCGCTGTACTTTGCCGTATTTGTCGTGACTTCCATTGTGGGCGTAGCGATTGGCAGTGCGTTCACGACAGCAGCGACCATCGGGGTGGCGTTTATCGGAATGGCCACGGCGCTGGATGCCTCTTTGGCAGTGACGGCGGGCGCCATTGTGTCCGGAGCCTTCTTGGGAGATAAAATGTCCCCCCTTTCGGAAACGACCAACCTCGCTTCCGAAACCGTTGGTGTCCCCCTCTTCGAACATATCAAAAACATGCTGTGGACGACGGTTCCGGCATTCATCATCTCTGCTGTTGTATTTGTAATCATTTCGCCGGAAAAAGGTCAACGAACAAACGAAATCACGGCCTTTTTACAGGCGCTTAAAGAATATAGCAACATAAGCTGGGTCGCTTTTATCCCGTTTATCATAGTCGCTATCCTTGCGATGAGGAGAGTATCTGCGATCCCTACTTTATCAGCCGGGATTATCAGCAGTGTCGTAATTGCGTTCATGCATGATCGCACTCTTACATTTAAGGAAATGGCAGACATTCTGTTTTCCGGATTTGTCATGGAAAGCAATGTGGATCAATTGAATGCCGTGCTTTCCGGCGGCGGGATTGAGAGCATGATGTTCTCCATTTCCCTTGTATTGTTGGCGCTCGGCATGGGCGGGCTGCTCTTCCTGCTGGGGATCATTCCGGCGATTCTGGAGGCAGTTGCAGGGCTGTTAACCAGCGCTGCGCGCCTCATTTCCACAACGGCCTTTACGGCGATCGGCCTGAACTTCTTTGTCGGCGAGCAATACTTGTCCATCCTGATCACAGGAAAAGCGTTCGAAGGGCAATACACCAAACTCGGTTACAATAAAAAAGCACTATCCAGAGCGTTGGAGGATGCGGGCACCGTCATTAATCCGCTTGTTCCGTGGGGAGTGGCCGGTGTCTTTATCGCAGGCGTACTCGGCGTTCCGACAGTGGAATACGTGCCATTCGCGATCTTCTGCCTGCTGTGCCCGATCCTGACGATTATGAGCGGCCTGACCAAAGTTGGCTTGTCCCAGCAATAATCAATAGCGGGAGGATCGGACAATGAGCAGTTGGAAAGACCACATCGCCATCATGCACCTGGTCAAACAGGAACTGATAAAACGGGACAGGGACCAACTGTGGCCCCACCACCTGCCGGAAGTCGGCGCGACCGAAGAACAGCTGCAGGCTGCCGAGAAGGCACTGGGCTTCCCGCTGGATCCCCAGTACCGCGAGTTCCTGATGCATGCTGACGGCTGGAGAGGTTTCCTTCAGACAGTGGATCTGTTCGGAACCGGGCAGTTAACCCGCTCCGGCGTTATGGATGATGCCATGGAATTGCTCGATTCGATCGAGCCGGATGTCCTGAAGGGCAGCGGCTTTGCGAAAGAGGACCTGTTGCCGATTGCCTCGACAGCATCCGACAAGGACCTCTTCGTTATTGCCTTGCAGGGTTCCCCTTCCCCCGGCACGGTCATCTGGTTTGCCGGTGAGGAAATCGACCGCTTCGAGAGTTTCGAGGAGTATTTCCTGGCGATGAATGACTATAACCGCGAGGAAGTCATGGATTTGGGATCAGAATGAATAAAGAACGCAAGGAATCACTTTCCTTGTTACCCTTATGACATGGTTTACTATAATATTTGAAAAGAAGGCGCCCGCATCGGGCGCCTTCTTTTGGGAATTGCTCGGACTATACGGAATGGCTCTTTTCTAGGGCAATCAGCCTCTGAACAAGCAAAAGAAGAAACAACGATTATACAAAAATGCTACTTTATTCCTTTATGGAGAATAGTATTCCCTACTCTTAGCCTAGTAAGTTTTTGATCGACAAATGGTATAATTATAGGACAGCGGTGCGGCATGCAAAGGTGATCTGCCCACTCCCAGACGAAAGGGGGTGAGGCTTGTGTCTATTCACGAGGCACTGATGTTTGCTGTCGCATTTGCGGCCCTGGTCGCTACCATTATGGAATCAGCACAGAAAAAATGACCCCCCGTTTGAGAATAGCCGCTCGATGGTGAGGTCATTTTTTGCTTGATCCATATTTTTCGGGCAGGGTTCCCCTGCACCGTATCCGCTGGGCCATCCGGTTGCCCCCGGGTGGCTTTTTGGCGGATTCGACTCTTATCGACATTAGTATACCACCGATGGAGTGGTTCTCAAACGGATACGCGGCGGGTTGGGTGTTAAAAAAGCCCCCTTCACCCCGGCCCCCCGGCAGCGAACTGTCTGAGCAATCCCCCTTTAGGTTATATGATGATCGTTTCCCTATGATTCATGGCATTTTATGCATAACCGGATGACGAGGTGCATTCAGATGGATCAGCTTAAGCGGCGGTACACCACACACTACCCTGGCGAGGGCACAACCGAAAAACAATTGGATGAAATCGAAAAGGCGCTGGGCATCCGGCTTCCAAAATCGTTCCGGGAAATTTCCGCGTTCTACAGCGGCGGCCTTCTCGGCGGCATCA
>CAKQBC010000354.1 GCA_934215995.1 uncultured Bacillus sp.
TCGTTGATGTTACACACTCCACCGGGCGAAAGGATCTGCTGGCGCCGGCAGCGAAGGCTGCTCTGGCAGTAGGTGCAGACGGCATCATGGCTGAAGTTCACCCTCAACCGGAGGCCGCTTTGTCAGATGCCAGGCAGCAAATGGATCTGCTTGAATTCGAGGGATTTTACAGGGAAGTCAACGAGTATCTGAACAAGAACAACCGTGAAGTTGCCTTTTCCTAAAACACGCTTTTAAATAATAATCGCCTTCAAAAGGCATGATTATGAAACTCTAAGTCCCCCATTGTTATTGGCCATCGCCAATGATAGAGTAACAATAAATGCCCGCTGTTTAGGGAAGGGGGACAAAATGAAAACAGAAAAAGAAAAGATGTTGGCCGGGGAGCTGTACATGGCAGCCGACCCGGAACTGACGAAAGAAAGAATGAATGCAAGAAAACTGACTAGGCTGTTCAATTATTCAACTGAAACGGATGAACAAGGAAGAACCGAGCTCTTGAAGGAACTGTTCGGCTCCACAGGGGAAAACATTTATATCGAACCGGCATTCCGCTGTGATTATGGCTATAACATCCATGTAGGGGAGAACTTCTTTGCAAACTTTGATTGTGTTTTTCTTGATGTGTGTGAAATCCGGATAGGGAAACATTGCCTGATCGGCCCTGGAGTCCATATTTATACGGCAGCTCACCCGCTGGATGCCGAAGAAAGGGCTTCGGGAGCGGAATACGGGATTCCTGTGAAGATAGGCGATCATGTTTGGATCGGAGGGAGAGCGGTCATTAATCCGGGAGTGACGGTCGGCAACAATGTTGTCATCGCATCCGGCTCCGTTGTGACAAAAGACATTCCAGATAATGTTGTCGTAGGGGGAAATCCTGCAAGGATTATAAAACGGATTGATAATAGTGACGCTAAATAGAAACGGCAGAAAAGGGAAGCGGCTATCCATAAGTTCATTGAACTTGAGGAAAGCTGCTTTTTGTTTTGGGAGATTAATGGGCCGGGAACTCTATTTTTCTTGCAATAATAGGCACTGGAACAATCCTGTCCAAATCCTCAGCATTTATCTCTGGCTTGTCTATGAAATTGACCATTCTCTCTACTGTATTATTTAGTTCACGGATATTTTCGCTATTCGGGAATATAGGGATATTCATTATCGGGATAATCATCTTTTTGACCGGAATCACGACGAATGTCGCTTGTTTGGCATCTGTATCTGAGTATTTCGAACGCATCATTCCGTCCGTAAGCTATAAAAAATGGCTGATCATCTTTTCTCTCTTGAACTTGGTCATCACAAACTTTGGCCTAAATACGATTTTAACGCTGGCATCCCCAATTCTTCTGTTGTTATATCCGTTGGCGATTGCATTTATCGTGCTTGTTTTTACAAACAAACTATTCAAGGGCCAACAGTCCGTTTATATAGGAACGATGATTGGCGTGGGCATTATTGCAACCCTTGACGCTCTGAAGGAAGCGAATGTTTTGCCGACTGCGGTTGACAGCCTGTTCAGCTTCATCCCTCTACATGAAAGTGGTGCAGGATGGATCACTACCGGTCTTATTGGCTTTATGACCGGCCTTGTTGCTGCAAAACTTCGCAAGGAGCCTGAATATATGACAGATCTGGCAGGTCGGGAGATGGAAAAAGCGTAAAAAGCCAGACTTGTATTGGAACCTAAACAAGTATAAGTATGATAGATGAAAAACAGCTTTATCCTGCATCAAGGGGTAAGGCTGTTTTCCTTTATAGGTACATTGTTTAGGAAAAGAACACAATGCTTTAATAAAGCCTTGAGGGGCTCGCATCATTTTAGGCAATGGCCGTCTATGTATCATGGATGGAGGGCGGTGTTGTTTATCACGCCATTTGTATTTAGGTAATTACTTTGATATTATTTTAATATAATATAATATAATATATTTTCTGGATAAGGAAGTGGTCAGTATGAGCTCTACCAGACAGGTGGCAGTTGTGACAGGAGCGGGATCTGGAATTGGAAGAGGAATTGCGCACCGCCTTTCGAGAGATGGATTCACTGTTGTCGTTAACGATGTGGACTTGGAAAAAGCGAAAAAGGTAGAGAAGGAAATCAATGAAACGGGTGGAACCCATATGGCAAAAGCCATCCAGGGTGATGTCAGCAAACGGGAAGATGTATTCTCTGTGGTGGAACAGACGGTGCAGGCATTCGGGCGCATGGATGTTTATGTGTCAAACGCAGGGATTGCCCAAGTCTGTCCGATTTCCGAAATTACACAGGATGATTTAGAGCGGATTTATGCGGTAAATGTATTCGGGACGATTTACGGGATGCAGGCAGCCGCAGAACAAATGAAGAAGCAAGGCGGGGGGAAAATTATAAATGCGGCAAGCATTGCGGCCCATAAAGGCGTGAGTTTGCTCGGTGCCTATTCATCAACCAAGTTCGCCATTCGCGGGCTGACCCAGGTGGCAGCCCAGGAGCTTGCTCCATTCGGCATTACAGTCAACGCTTATTGTCCGGGCATTGTAGGAACTGATATGTGGGATTACCTCGATGAGCGTCTATGCTCGTATATGAATGTCGAAAGGGGAGAAGCTTTCAAAGCCTTTTCAGAAGGGATTGCTCTCGGCCGGACACAGACACCGGTGGATGTTGCTAACTTTGTTTCGTTCCTGGCTTCCTCCGACTCCGATTATATGACGGGGCAATCGGTCATTATCGATGGCGGAATGCTTTTCGAGTAATGTTGTGAAGACATTAAAAATCATGCCATGGAAGGACTTTATGGCATGATTATGTTTCCATTTGCTTTGTTTCATATTTTTCGAACGATAAGTTGGCTGATTCATTAAGCAGATCGACGCTGAAAGCTACATTGGTCGTCGGGGTTCCTTCAACAACTTCTTCAAGTCTCAGCTCGTCTGCTAAGACAAACCCATTCCCTGACAAAATGGGGAGGCAGCCTTCTTTTACGAAGGCCTGCACGGCCCCGCTTTAGTGTTGGGCTGTATATTTGCGGATCGCCGGAAGGATATGTGCTTCAATGATTTCGATGTTCTTTGCAAGCTTTTCAAACGGCATGCCACCAAAGTCCATTTGTGCTATATACCGCTGATGGCCGAACAGTTCATGCTGGTAGAGAATCTTTTCGAT
>CAKQBC010000355.1 GCA_934215995.1 uncultured Bacillus sp.
GCTGCTCACTGTCTGCGAAACTTCGTAAACCTGCTGAATCGTCATTCGCAGATTATGGCTCATGGCATTTACAGCCTCTGCCAGATGGCCAATTTCATCTTTTCCTTTGTATTGGATCTCCGGAACGTCAAGTTCTCCATTTGCGATGCGATTTGTTATACTCACAACTTCATTCAGATTGCGTGATACCATTCGGCTGATTAAGAGAGTTATCAATGCCCCGATTATAACGGCGGCCAGCATAGAAATGATGAGAGTATTAAAAGTGTGGAGCTGGCTTTCCTTTGTTGCCTTAACCGCCTGTGCCCGCTCCTCATTAACAATATTCTCGAGTTCATCTAATAATTGGACTGTAGCAAGCTGGATGTCACCGGCTTCCTCTGCAAATTGCTCACTTGCTTCTTTATCTCCTTTGTCCATTGCAGGAACAAGCTTTCTAAAAAAGATTTCATTTAATTTATGATCTTGAGCAACAATTTTATCAAAAATATCCAACTTCTCTTCCGTATCCATTTTTTCTCTGATCTTTGCTTCCAGATCATCAAATTGTTCTCTTCGATCCTGAAATTCATCCATGTATTTCGTATCGGGCTTATATAAGTATTCAAAAACCCTGATGGCCTTCGCCCGCGTAATTGATCCCATTTCTGTAATCTGGACAGCCCGGTCTCCGCGCTTCTCCAATGCACTTACATTATCGCCAATATCCCTAACCAATCCTAAAACGATTGCTGCTGCAATACCGAACAGGATAAAAACAATCAGAAGTGCGCCTCCATACTTCCATCCGATCTTAATGTCCCTAAGTTTTTTCATCATGCTGCCTCTCCTTGTAATCTTGATTTCAATACAAATATTGAAAGATATGTACAAACTGTTTATCGGCAATTTGGAGATTTCTTCTAGGTGTTTTCTGATTAAATAGTAAGCTTTTGTTTCTTATAGCTTCAACTCATAAACCTTCCTCGGCCGCCCGCGCTGCCCAGGCTGTTCTTCACCTGTCACTTTGGCAAGCCCCAGCCGTTCGAGCTCCGCCATAATCCTCCTCGAGTTGCGTTCGGTGTTTTTCAGCCATCTTGAGACTTCCTGCGCAGTGACAATCTTTTTTTGATAGTGCCTTGAAAGGTATTCGATTTTGGATACGATTGCCGGATTGATTTTGGCGCCCTTGAAGCGTTCTTCCCATTCCTCTCCCCAAATGCGATGCTGGTAGGAAACCCCCTCTTCGCCGCTTTCTGAAAGGTGTTCCTTAATTTGTTTGGTTTCATCGACACTAACCACAGGCGAAGCTTTCTGATCCCGGGCATATTGGAGGGCGAGCCGGACATTCTGCTCTGCATCATATGCTGTCAGCCCGTAGCCGACACCGATTCTCACCTTCAGCTTGCTGTGGATTTTCGCTTCTTCTATAAGAGAGTACATGGAGGCTTCCTGAAAATGCATTTCCATTTCGCCCCGGGTTGTATAAATAAAGAATAGACCATCCCCGATCTGCACAAAGGAGCCTTGGACTTTTTCGGCATAATCAAGCATGACCTGCTTGATTTCCAGCTCATGCCGCTTCATTTCATAGGTGAAATGCTGCTCTTCCAGTGAGCTTGCAGAGTGAACGACTTCCATTCCCATAATCGCTATCTGGGAGCGCTTATACCAATTGGACTGGCCTCTTTCCCTTAGGTAGCGGAGTACAAGTTTAATGGCGACAGGAGAAGGTACCACCCGGTAGCATGGGATTCCCTGTTCCCTCAGCCGGTCATGGACCTCCTGGACACAAGTCAATGCGACCTCCGTCTTCCCTTCCTCAAAAAGCTTCTTATGAAAACGGATTATTTCCTCTGCCGGCTCGTATTCATTGTAGGAAAAAGTAAGGATGTTTAAGTCCCCTAAAAAGTATGTATTCTTTAGTATATCAAGCTCCGATTCCTGAATGGTGTCCAGGCTTGCCTGCTGAAATCCGCCTTCCCTGATATGCGCTTCAAGGAGTGTTCCCAGAAGGCTGGAGCCATATAGTGGGGGATAATGGGCGTTTTCTTCTCCGATCAGCCCTTTTGAACGCGCGTAATAATAAGGAGCCTGTCCGGAGAAAAACCATAAATCGATTTCCGTTTTATGTTCCCTGATAATTTTTTCCGTTTCTTTTGTTTCCTTATAAATGTATGGAATCATCTCAAGCTCGCTGTATTCACGCGACAAGGCAAGAATGTGTCCAACGGAGTCTCCCGGCCCCACTACCCCAACGCGAATCTTCATTCTTTTCCACCTGCTTCTTCTTTATATGCTTGTTTCATTTTTTAAATATTGAGCGATAATCTCTGTTCCCATTCCCAGATCTTCAATAGAGGCAAACTCCTCAGGATGGTGGCTGAGCCCATTTTTGCAGGGAATGAATAAAAGCCCTGAAGGCCATTTGGCCGCCATATTCATGACATCATGGCCAGCACCGCTTTCAAGCACCAATGCTTTGTAACCTAAAGCTTCACCTGATTGCTGTAATTTCCGCATCACTGCCCCCTCCAGCTGAATGGATGGATTATGAACAAGCGTTTTTACTTCTATTTTAACACCAAAAGATTCAGAAAGCTGATGACATTTCTCACGGATGAGCTTCTCCATTTCTTTTTTCAGCGAATCGTCCACACTGCGGATATCGACTCCAAGCTCAACCGTTCCGGGAATCACATTCATGGCGTTCGGCTTTAGTTCAAAGGTGCTTGCTGTCGCCACAATCGGCACCGCATTGGAATCCGATAAAGAAAGAGCTGTCTCTGATATGAATGAAACGAGAGGTGCAGCCGCTACAAAGGCATCCTTTCGTTTGCCCATCGGCGTCGTTCCTGTGTGCCCCATATGTCCATTGATGATTACCTTTAAACGGATTGGGCAGGCAACTGCCGTCACTGCTCCAAAGTCTGCACCGGCATCTTCAATTCTGGTCCCCTGCTCTATGTGAAGCTCAATAAAACTTTTTAGAGCTGACTCCGGCCGTTCAGCCTTTTCAATAGCTTCCCACGACAAACCCATACCCTCGACTGCCTGGCGGATGGTGATGCCATCCTCATCCGTTACATCTTCCACTTCGCTCTTATTAAGCAGGCCGCTCATAGCCTTGCTGCCAATGGTTGATACGCCAAAACGGGATG
>CAKQBC010000356.1 GCA_934215995.1 uncultured Bacillus sp.
AGCCTGGATAATCTGAAGCAAAGCTTGGCAGAGCTGAAGAAGGCGGCCAACGAAGCCGCAATGGCAGACCCTGCGATGAAGGAGAAATTGGATGGTGCCATTGCCGGCATCGAAAATTCAATTGCTGCCTTGGAAACAGAAGTCAAGGAGCAGTCTGAATCCCAAAAGCAATGGAAGATGGCAGTTGAGGAAGCGGTTCAGAATACAACCGAAACGCTGGAAGAGACAACACCGGGCGCTGAAGAAGTGGCGGTGGAACGCATCCAGGCGAAAGAGCGCGATATTCTGGCATCCCCTTCTCTTTCTGCAGAGAGGAAAGCACAGCTGCAGCCTCTTTTCGAGTCAGGCTTGCAAAGCCGCGATATTAGCCGCCTTTTGCAATACTATTATTATTTATCCATGTATGCCGGGGAGCTGGAAACCTTCGCAATCGACGATCAGGCCTATATGGATGAGCTGATTGGCGGCAGTGAGGACTACGAGGTCATCATGGATGCCTTCGGCAAAGTGAAAGCAGAAACTCAGCTCTTTTACCAGCTGCAGGATTCTATGGGTGAATCAGCCGAATCAATGAATCTCTTTGAGGAGGATTTCTATACGCTTGCCCAGGGAATCTCTACATTTGCCGCTGAATTTGAAGCTCAATTCGGGGAAACACACGATCAGATTATGGTTGATTTGTTCAATATTGAAGAACAGACCGCTAATGTAGCGCAGAATCTGGGCGGGAATTATCAAGTCCCTCAAATAGAGGCATCGCCTGTAGATAACCTGAACGGCGAATTCATCTTGGCTGCACAGGACGGCTCGCTTTCTGTTCTGCAGGGGATATCCGGGATAGTTGATAGCATTGCCGACCAGCAGCAGTCCATCACTTCCTATACGGAAGAGCTTCAGTCCAAGGTTAGCTCTGTACAGAGCAGGGCGGATGAACTGAACAGCAATTGGTCTGAGAATGTGGCCGCTACTACAAACATTAACAATGATGTGAAGGGACTGCTGAATAACACGATTGTCGACGGCCAGGATAATCCTTTCATGTATGATTATTTGTCCAATCCTGTATATATCAGCGGGGAAGATTTCATCAAGCAAACAGTTCCGGCCCCGCCTGTGCTGATGCTGGTGATCATCCTCATCAGTTCTGTACTGATCGGTTATTTCCTTCACCATCTGTCTGGCATAAAAAATACGCTTCATCTTCCGCTGTTCTTGCTGCTGGCACTATCTGCCGGCCTGATCATCAGTGTGTACGGCATGAACATTTATCCGATGGATGAGACGCAGGCTCTTAAATGGAGCATCCTTTCAGTACTTCTTGTTATAACCTGCACATCGTTAATAAGGCTGGCATTCTTTATCGGGCCGTTTATCGGTTCACTATTGATCGTCGCGATGATCTTCTATTTCACTACACCGCTGATGGATCTGATTCTTCCGAACTTCAGTGTTGATCATCCAATTGCCGATGTACTGCTCAGCATCCAGCAGGGAGGAAACGAAGGGTATGGCCTGACACTGATCATACTTGGCATCATGTCCGTCATCTTTACGATTATCCCTTATGCTAATCTGATGAAGCCATCTGAATCATCAAATGAGGCTGCACATGAAGCGTAAGATTTTTCTGTTCGCAGTGTTGTTTTCCGGGCTGCTTTTGGCAGCCCATCCCGTTTCAGGCAATGTCGAACCAAATCAGTACCAGGAAAAAAACGTTAAGATTAAGACGGATGTCTTTCATGACGGGAATATTTCAGAGACAAAAAAAGAACTCCCGGAACTTCAGGAGGAGCTCACTTTCAACGGAACATTCAGGAATCGGCATAATGAGCTGAAAGAGGGGCTTTTCCTTGAGAGGAAGATAGAAAATAACTCAATCATCTCGAAAACCTCCCAGCTCGGGATGTTTACGGATGGAGAAGAAAAACACCGGCAAAAAGCCCAGGGAGCAGGAACACAAGGTCCGTCGGATATTTGGAATTTCCAGCTCGTGTTATTCATGTTGATTACGTTCGTCCTGCTGGCGATGTTTTTGCTGCTCATACCTAAGATTGCCGGAGTGCAGTCTGAGAAACAATGATTTTGCAAGAGAATGCTGCAAAAGAATGAAAAGACAAATGAAGGATCTTTCGGATACTGCCGAAAGGTCCTTTTCTTTTTGGAATTTCACCCGGCATGGCACTTACTGCCCGCGAAACGGGGTTTATGTTTGTTATTATCCTAATTTTTACAGCCAAAAAACTATTATTTTGTATAATAAACGTGAGAAAAGAAGGAATTTTCAAAAATATGTAGAATTAGTAGAATTTAACAGGCTGGAACTTATTATAACTTGGAATCTCCGTTTTGATCTCGCCTGAATTTAAGCAGAGAGGGATATCAGCATGAAACTTTATATTTCAGTGGACATGGAGGGAATCACCGGGCTGGTGGACCATACGCATGTCGATTCTGGAAAGCACAATTACGAACGCGGCAGAAAAATCATGACGCAGGAAGCAAATGCTGTGGTTTCAGCTGCCTTCAGGGAAGGGTTCGGGGAAGTGGTAGTCAATGACAGCCACTCAAAAATGAACAACATCCTGATTGAGGAGCTTCATCCGGATGCGAAGCTTATTTCAGGGGATGTAAAGCCCTTTTCGATGGTCCAGGGATTGGATGAAAGCTATAGTGCGGCCATTTTCGCAGGCTACCATGCGAGGGCTTCGATGAAAGGCGTTATGTCGCACACAATGATATTTGGTGTGAAAAGGATGTATATCAATGATGTGGAGATAGGTGAGCTGGGATTCAATGCCTATGTGGCAGGCCATTTCGGAGTCCCGGTCATTATGGTGGCGGGAGACGACGGAGCGGCGAAAGAAGCAGCAGAGCTTATTCCTGGCATAGTATCCGCGGCTGTGAAAGAAACGGCTTCACGGTCCGCTGCAATGTCGCTGACACCATCTAAAGCCGCAGAATTGCTGCAGGAGAAAACGAGGGAAGCAATCGGCAAAATGAAACTGATCGAGCCCCTTGTCCCGCCGGAGCAACCGCTGCTCAAGATTGAATTCACCAATTACGGTGAAGCGGAATGGGCCAGCCTCATGCCGGGCACGGAGCTTCTGGAGGGGACCACAATCGTACAG
>CAKQBC010000357.1 GCA_934215995.1 uncultured Bacillus sp.
ATCATATACTTCAGGAACGACAGGCAATCCGAAAGGAACGATGCTTACCTACCGGAATCTGCTGGATATGGCTAAAAATTTGTCAGACATTGATCCGCTGACGGACAAAGATGAATATGTTTCATTCCTTCCGCTTGCCTGGATCGGGGAGCAGATGATGACCCTTGCGATGGGCTTATACAATGGAATGACAATTAATTTCCCTGAAGAGCCTGCAACCGTTTTGGAAGATCTGCGGGAAATTGGGCCACAGGTTATGTTTTCGCCGCCAAGAATCTATGAAGATATGGTGTCGCGCTTTCAGGTCAGAATTCAGGATAGCGGCTGGCTGAAAAGAAAGATATATAACTGGTGCAAGCCGATAGGCGAGAAGGTAGCTAAAGCCCATTTTGGGAATAAACCTGTCAGCGCAGGTACGAAGGCTCTTTATAAAATTGCTGATTATGTGATGTTCAGTGCAATCCGCGATCACTTTGGACTTTTGAAGATCAAGCGTGCTTATACCGGCGGTGCTCCTTTGGGTCCAGATGTATTTGAATTCTTTCACAGTATTGGAGTCAATGTAAAAAGCATTTACGGGCAGACAGAAGTTGCCGGCATATCCATTGTGCACAGGGATGGCGACATTAAGCTTGATAGTGTCGGAATTCCTATTCCGGGAACAGAAGTGAAAATTTCTGATGAAGGGGAAATTCTGATCAAAAGCTCGAGTGTGTGCAAAGGGTACTACAAAAACGAGAAAAGCACAATCGAAACCATACAGGAAGGCTGGCTGCATACAGGGGATGCAGGGAGGCTGGATAAGGAAGGGCATTTGTATATCATTGACAGGATTAAAGATGTCATCCGTCTTGATACAGGTGAGATGTTCTCCCCGCAATTTATCGAGAATAAGCTTAAATTCAGCTCGTTCATACAGGAAGCGGTAGCAATCGGGAAGGATCGCCCATATGTGGTTGCCATGATCAATATTGATATGAAAAATGTAGGGCGCTGGGCCGAGAAAAATCAAATCAGCTATACCACGTATACCGATTTATCTTCCAAACCTGAAGTGCTGGAATTAATCGAAAAACAGGTGCAGGAAATCAACCAGACCCTGCCTGAAAAAGCCCGGGTGAAAAAATTCGTTCTTCTTTATAAAGAACTGGATGCCGATGATGAAGAGCTTACAAGAACAAAGAAAGTCCGGAGACAATTTGTTGCTAAAAAATATCAGGCTTTGATCGATGGGCTTTATACAGAGGACAAAAAAATACGAGTCAATGGCACGATCAAATATCGTGACGGCATGGAACAAACCATCCAAACCACACTTCAAGTCATTTTTATGGATGAAGGAGAGGGGGCAGCTTAATGACTTTTTTCTTGCAGATGCTTGTAACAGGAATCGTGGTAGGAAGTGTTTATGCACTTGTGGCATTGGGCTTTGTGCTTATTTATAAATCCAGTGACGCCATCAACTTTGCACAGGGTGAGTTCCTTTTAATTGGAACGTATGTATGTTTAACGCTTATTACAGCCTACAACATCCCGTTTATAGCAGCCCTTTTAATTGCGCTTATGTTCAGTGCCGTTTTGGGATTTGTCATTGAACGGATTGTTCTGAGGCCGTTTATCGGAGAGCCGGTCATATCCATGATAATGGCGACGATCGGTTTATCGAGTGTTCTTGCCGGAATTGTCCATATTATTTGGGGCCATGAAACACGTGTGTTTCCAAAAATCTTCTCAGAGCAGCCTGTTAATCTGGGTGAAATTGTCATTGCGCCCGTCTATTTATGGTCACTTTTAATCGTTGTGGCTATGCTAATCATTTTCACTCTATTTTTCAAATATTCGAAGCTGGGAATTGCGATGAGGGCAACCGCAGATGATCAGCAGGCAGCGATGTCGATGGGAATCAGCGTAAAAATGATTTTCGCAGTTGCCTGGGCGATTGCTGCCATTGTTTCTGCAGTTGGAGGCATCCTTCTCGGGAACATAAATGGTGTTAATGCATCCCTTTCAGCGATCGGGTTAAAGGTACTTCCGGTTGCCATCCTTGGGGGACTTGACAGTATCCCAGGGGCCATCATCGGCGGACTGATTATCGGCATTCTTGAGAGCCTGACCGGGGGATATCTGGATCCATTGGTTGGTGGCGGTCTGAAAGAGGTTATGCCGTTTGTCATCCTCGTATTTATCCTTATGTTCAAGCCATATGGTTTGTTCGGAAAAAAAGAAATCGAGAGGGTGTAGCCGAGTGAGAAATCCTTTTGTAATGGATTGTGGAGAATTCCATGTGAATTATAAACAAGATATGGCTATCTGGAAAATAACCAGAGTAAGGATGCGTGTCTTCATTCTTCTGGCTATATTTGCAGTATTTCCGATGTTTGCATCCGATTATATCATTGGACTGGCTACGCTTTGCGGGATTGCCGCGATTGGTGCCATTGGCCTGAACATCCTGACGGGTTTTACCGGCCAGATTTCCATTGGGGTAGGCGCCTTTCTGGGGGTAGGGGGATATACGTCGGCCATTCTGACAGCGAAGCTGGGATTAAGCTTCTGGATTGCCATGCCGACAGCCGGCATTGTGACGGCGATTGTAGGCGGACTATTCGGATTGCCTTCCTTAAGGCTAAAAGGATTATATCTAGCCATTGCCACTCTTGCAGCACAGGTAATCATACTGTTTGTTATTTCCCGCTGGGATGCGCTGACTGGCGGAACCGCCGGAATGGTCCTATCAAGGCCTGAACTTGGCAGTTTTGTCTTTTACAGTGAGCGGAGCTATTATTATCTGATGTTTGTGGTGCTGATTATTACAGCCGCTTTTACCCTGAACCTCTTCCGATCGCGGGTCGGCAGGGCATTCATAGCAGTCCGTGACCGTGATGTGGCAGCAGAAGTGATGGGAATCGATTTGTTTAAGTATAAGGTATTGGCATTTATTGTCAGTTCCTTCTTCGTAGGCATCGCCGGAGCTTTGCTGGGTCACTATACGATGGTTGTAAGTCCCGAGCTTTACAGCATTACAGTGTCCATCGAATACTTGGCAATCATACTGGTCGGCGGTTTAGGGAGTATATTCGGGTCGATTTACGGAGCCGTTTTTATTACACTGCTTCCGGT
>CAKQBC010000358.1 GCA_934215995.1 uncultured Bacillus sp.
CGTTAATTGTTTCAATAAGTTTCAAAAAAACCTCATGTAATTCCATTTCGGTAAACTCCTCTTTATAACCTCATATCTTCGGTTCATCAGAAAACAGAATAAAGGGATATTTTCCTCATTTTTTGTAAAAAAACCTAAACTTTTTTCCTGCTTATCCGACTAATAAAAGAGGGCAACATACGATTGAAGGATAAAACTGAAAATCGTATATCTCTTAATTAAGGAAGACATATGGGGGTTTAATGTGAGAAGTAAAGATAAACGGTACGATGAGCATGCTAAAGGCAGAAAAAAAACAATGTTTGCCTTCATCTTGGTGGGGGGCATGATCTTAGCGGCGGCTGCAATCTTTTTCGTGATGGGCATGCAGGAAGAACGTAACAGTACAACTGAGGGTGTAAAAGAAAAGACAAACGAAGAGGCCACCCAACATTCTGATGAAATGAAAGAAAATGAGGAAGCGCCTCCTATCGAAGAGGAGAAGGAAAAACCAAAAGATGTAAGGACATCCATCACTATCAGTGCAGCCGGTGATTTTACGATCGGAACGGATGAATTATTCGGCTATGCAGGTTCATTCGTAGAGGAAGCCGATAAGAACGGGCTGGGCCACTTTGTGGGTGGATTGAATAATATATTTGCCGAAGATGACCTGACAACGGTCAATCTTGAAACAACGTTTACAAAGGCAACCCAAAAGGCGGATAAGAAGTTCCGTTTTAAAGGAGATCCTTCTTATGTGAAAATACTCGAAATGGCTGGAATCGAAGCAGTGAACCTTGCGAACAATCATATTCACGATTACTTGCAGCAGGGCTATGAAGATACAATCACGACATTGAAAAACGGGCAGATCGGCTATTTCGGTTACGAACACAAATACCTGAAAGCTGTGAAAGGCGTAAACATTGGTGCAGTAGGGTATGAAGGCTGGCGCGACGACGTGGATACAAGAGCTGAAGTAAGTGAGGGCATCAGGAGCCTGAAGGACCAAGGTGTGCAAATTGTAGTTGTTCATTTCCATTGGGGCGTAGAGAGACAGTATGTGCCGCTGGAATCCCAGCGAAGCCTGGCTAAATTTGCAATAGACAGCGGGGCAGATCTGATCATAGGCCATCACCCGCACGTGGTCCAGGGAATAGAGGAATATAAAGATAAATTCATCGTATACAGCATGGGGAATTTCATGTTCGGGGGAAACAGAAACCCAAGTGACAAAGATACATTCGTATTTCAACAGACGTTCCATCTAGTAAACGGAACATTGACAAATGAAAAGGAAATACAGGTTGTGCCGTTTTCGATTTCTTCACTTCCGAACAGGAATAACTATCAGCCGACACTGCTTACAGGACAGGAAGCGGCTAGGGTGAAAAATAAGATTATTGATGTTTCAAATCAAATCAGCGGTTCGGATTGGCTGGTTTACGAGAAAAATGGAGAATCAGCAAAAGCTGAATAGGCCGGTATAAAGGGAAATAAGCCCGGATTATGGGCTGAAGTCCTTTTTAGTTTTCGGGATGATTGTGAAAAAGTTCCGTTTTTATGGAACTTTTTCGCTTTTTAATCGTATATGAATAGGTGTAAAGGGAACGAAATAAGAATTGTTTATGTAGGGGAGGGGAATTGGATGAAGGTTTATATAGGTTCCATCATCGTAATCATTCTTATTGGTTTCGGAGTTTGGCTGATGCTCTCCCCATCCTTCAAAATGTTTGGGGAATCGGCACATAAACTAAAGAGAAGTATAAGGGAGGAAGAAGAGGATGGAGAAGACGGTACCAATCAAAAAGGGTCCTAACAAAAAAATCATGGGCGGCATTATCATAGCATTGGCACTTGCAGCTGCAATCGCCATAACGGCAATGTTCATTGAGAAGATCCCGAATGGATATGTAGGGGTCGTCTATAGCCCCAACGGCGGTGTTGAAGATAAGACGTTAGGGCAGGGTTGGCATTTGGTCGGCTTGTTCGATAAAGTCACGGTTTATCCGATCCGAATGCAGACAGTCGATTACAAGGATATCCAGGTGGCGACGTCGGACGGCAAGAATGTGACAGTGGACTTTGCCTATAATTACAGTATTCAGCCTGATAAGGTTGTTGATGTGTTCAATAAGTTCGGGCCTGTTACTGTTGAGGATATAGAGGCGACCTATTTGCGTACGAGGCTGTGGGATGCAGGCAGAAAAGGGATTGCCACGTATTCAGTCATAGATACGTACGGGGAAAAATCCTCAGAGGCTGCTGTGTCAGTCCAAAAAATCTTCTCTGATGATGTGGCCCAATTGGGATTTGTCGTAGACAACCTGATTTTGGGTGTACCGAAACCGGATGAGTCCACACAGGCAGCAATCGATAAAAGGGTTGAAGCTGCCCAGGAGCTTGAAAGGAAGCAAATTGAATTGAACATCGCCAAGGCCGAGGCTGAAAAGCAACGGATCGAGGCGGAAGGTATCGCCGCATATAATGAAATCATAAAAAAATCAATTTCCCAGGAAGTTATCCAAAAGCAATGGATCGAGAAATGGGATGGGGTAATGCCGAAGGCGACTGGTTCCAACCAAATGATCCAAATCCCGATTGATGATACTGCGGCACAGCCTGCGTCAGGTACGGCTTCCGAGTGATTCAGAGTATAGAAAACAAACGCCAGGTGCTTACCTGGCGTTTTTGTTTCGCAATCGAAAGAAGAGATTATTGAAGAACCTCAAATTGCTTCAGACGAAAAAACAGTATGGGATTCCAATTCCCGCACTGTTCGCGTCCCTTGTTATATGTATAATATCAATGTTTGTTTTCGTATTGGTTCAATAAGTGGTCAAGCTCCTGGCTGTGGCGGATTGTCGTTGTACTATTCAAGCCATGCTGAATGGCAATCAGCCCTAATTCTTTTCTTTTATTCTCTATTAATAGAAGCAGCTCGTTTTTGGACACCTTACTAATCCTTTCTGAATTTAAGATTGGCTATGGTCTATAACTGATAACCGATCCTCACTATTGTTTATAGTCATGTTTCTGAATTCTAGTATATCTATTTTTGGAAATTAATTCAAACGAATATATTTGACAATTTTTTAGGAGTCAATACATATTTATACCT
>CAKQBC010000359.1 GCA_934215995.1 uncultured Bacillus sp.
CCTTCAGGTAGGCAGGTCTTCTGTAAGGGAAGCCCTGCGTGCTTTGGAGCTTTTGGGATTGATTGAAACAAAAAGAGGTGAAGGCACCTTCATCAAGAATTTCCAGGACCATAAGCTTGTTGAGATACTGGGAGGCTTCTTCCTGCAGGGCAGCGAGGCCAAAAGAAACCTGACCGAAACAAAAAATTTAATTGAACTGAACTGTCTTCTGCTGGCAATGGAGCATGTGCCCAAGGAGGATCTTGAGGCATTTGCAGATTGGGCTGAACAGGCCGATTTCACGGATTATGCCTTTTTTCAGCGAATCGCATCATTGCTCAATAATCATCTGATGGAAAGAATTTGGACCGCTTTACACACCTATGAGAATTACTGCACCCCAGAAAAAGTCGATTCCGATAAAATCAAATATTTGCAGCTGGCCCAATACCTGAAGAAACGGAACAAACGGGAAGTTATGGATTTGTATATGAATAAAATCAGGAAAATGTCGATATTTGATTGACATTTTTATCTATTTTATTCATTTCCTGTATAGTAAAGTGGATTCAGGTCCGAAAATTTGCTGCTATATGGAAAAGGGGGATCCCTCTTGTTGAAAGATTTATTTTCTAAGTCAAAGAAGAAGTATGCCACCATCCCTTCAGAGAGAGATAAACAGGATGTCCCGGAAGGAATTATGTCCAAGTGTCCGGAGTGCAGGAAAATCATGTATACAAAAGAATTGGTGAAAAATCAGAAGGTGTGCATTTATTGCGGGCACCATCATCGCATGGATGCCAAGGAACGCATCAACTGCACCCTGGATGAACATTCATTCGAGGAATTCAATGGAGACATGGTGTCAGGGAATCCGCTTAACTTCCCTGCCTATGAAAGCAAGCTTGAAAGCGACCGGAAGAAGACAAACATGAATGAAGCCGTTGTGACCGGTACAGGCCGAATAAACGGGTTGGATATCGTCATTGCCGTGATGGACGCCAATTTCCGCATGGGCAGCATGGGAACAGTCGTAGGGGAGAAAATCACGCTGGCAGTCGAGAAAGCCAGGGAAATGCATGTACCCTTCATTATCTTTACAGCCTCCGGAGGGGCAAGGATGCAGGAAGGGATCCTAAGCCTGATGCAGATGGCAAAAACCAGTGCAGCCCTTAAGCAATTCAGCAATGAAGGCGGGTTGTTCATATCGGTTATGACTCATCCTACAACAGGCGGGGTTTCCGCCAGTTTCGCATCCCTGGGTGACTATAATCTTGCCGAACCGAAAGCATTGATCGGTTTTGCAGGAAGAAGCGTCATTGAACAGACGATTCGCGAGGAATTGCCTGAAGACTTCCAGACTTCTGAATTTCTCCTGAAGCACGGACAGCTGGATGCTGTTGTTTCCAGACTGGAATTGCGTGCTGAATTGACTAAGATACTGAAAATACACCAACCTGGGAGGGATTTGTCATGGTTGGAGAATTAGAGTTTGAACGGCCGGTCAATGACCTTCGCAATAAGATTGCAGAACTGAAGAAAATCACGGAAGAAGCGGATGTTGACCTGTCTGTTGAGATTACAAAGCTTGAGGCAAGATTGGCCAAGCTTGAAGCGGGAATATATGAAAACATTAAGCCTTGGGACCGGGTCCAAATCGCCCGCCATCCTGCCCGTCCGACAACGAAGGATTACATAGCTTGCCTTTTGGATGAATTCGTGGAGTGCCATGGCGATCGGTGTTTCGGTGAAGATGAGGCGATTATCGGCGGCATTGGCCTTTATAAGGGATTGCCGGTAACTGTCATTGGGCATCAGAGAGGGAAAGATACAAAAGAGAATATCCGCCGCAACTTCGGGATGCCTCATCCGGAAGGATATAGAAAAGCGTTGCGACTGATGAAGCAGGCAGAAAAATTCGGACGTCCCATCATTTGCTTCATTGATACAAAAGGGGCGTATCCGGGAAAAGCTGCTGAGGAAAGAGGCCAAAGCGAAGCAATCGCAAAGAACTTGTTTGAAATGTCAGGCCTCGGGGTCCCGATCATCTCGATTGTTATCGGTGAAGGCGGAAGCGGCGGAGCCCTTGCCCTCGGCATGGCTGACCGTATCTTCATGCTGGAGAACTCCACGTATTCCGTCATATCTCCGGAAGGAGCTGCGACCATCCTTTGGAAGGATTCAGGGCTGTCCAAGCAGGCTGCGGAAAGCATGCGCATTACCGCCCCGGATTTAATGGATCTGGGTGTCATTGATGATGTCATTGACGAGGTAAAAGGAGGGGCGCATCGAAACATAGAGGAACAGGCAGCTTATATAGATAAAGCTTTGGTTAAAGCTTTGAAGGAACTGTTGCCTGAACAATCCGGCACGCTAGTGGAACAGCGCTACCGAAAATTCAAGGAAATCGGACAAATTGCGTTTTCTGGACAGAATTCAGAGGTAAAGGAAAAAGTGTAGCCGCCTGGCTGCACTTTTTTTATGGCATACCCCTGGAAATTTGCCTGTTTCAGGATTATTATGGAAGGAAATTCCGTAACTGGGGAATATGTGATTTTGGATAAAATGGTGATGACGGAAAATTATACAAAAATAATATAAAATTATTGAATTTCTTGTCTTTATGGAAGCGTTTTAAAATTGCCAACTATGCATTACAGTCTTTACGAATGGAGAATATTGATTTAGAATGTATACGCGGTATTGACACTGCTGTCAGAAATGATAACTTGATGATAACCTTATCATAAGATGGAAACATACTGCGAATACTATTTTCAAAAAGAAAAAAGGTTCTTAGTCGACATCTACATAAAGACGGAAGCATGAACTTTAATTATATTCTAATAAGAGGTGACAGTATTGAAAAGAATTGGTGTTTTAACTAGTGGCGGGGACGCTCCAGGAATGAATGCGGCAATACGGGCTGTTGTCCGTAAAGCGATTTACCATAACCTCGAAGTATACGGAATCTACCGTGGTTACCAAGGCCTGATGGAAGGGGATATCAAGAAACTTGAACTTGGTTCAGTAGGCGATATCATCCAACGCGGCGGTACTGCTCTATATTCCGCTCGTTGCCCTGAATTCAAAACAAAAGAAGGCCAATTGAAAGGAATCGAG
>CAKQBC010000360.1 GCA_934215995.1 uncultured Bacillus sp.
GCTCCTTACCCTAACTATGACAGACAGGGGCTTTCGTTTCAATTCCCGAGGTTTCCCAGTGCCGCATGCACAAAGGAATGCCTTTTTAAAAAAGAGGCCGGTTAAGGTTTCCCCTTCACCGGCCTCCTGTCCCATATTTCTACTTTTTGCTGTTTGAATCATCCATTTTCAGAACCGCCATGAACGCTTCTTGCGGAACCTCCACCGATCCCACTTGCTTCATGCGCTTCTTACCTTCTTTTTGTTTTTCAAGAAGCTTTCGTTTACGGGAGATGTCTCCGCCGTAACATTTTGCAAGGACGTTTTTCCTCATTGCCTTGATTGTGGAACGGGCAATGATCTTTTGTCCGATCGCCGCCTGTATAGGGACCTCAAACTGTTGCCTTGGAATCAGGTCCTTCAGTTTTTCGACGATCACCTTGCCGCGTTCATAGGCAAAGTCCCTATGAACGATGAAGCTGAGGGCATCGACTGTTTCACCATTAAGGAGAATATCCATTTTGACAAGTTTGGACGGTTTGTAGCCGATCAATTCATAGTCAAAGGATGCATATCCTTTTGTTCCGGACTTCAGCTGATCGAAGAAATCATAAACAATCTCGGACAGCGGCATTTCATAAACGATGCTGACACGCGTTTCGTCCAGGTACTGCATATCGATGAAAATGCCCCGCTTTTCCTGGCACAGTTCCATGATCGCACCTACATAATCGTTTGGCGCCATCATCGTCGCTTTCACATACGGCTCCTCTACATCCTCAATTTTTTGAGGGTCCGGCATATTGGATGGATTGTCGACCGTCACACGGCTGCCATCTGTCATGTTCACATAATAAATAACGGACGGAGCAGTTGTAATCAGGTCAATCTTGAATTCACGCTCAATGCGTTCCTGGATGATCTCCATATGAAGCAATCCAAGGAATCCGCAGCGGAATCCGAAACCAAGAGCCTGGGAAGTTTCCGGCTCAAACTGCAGGGCCGAATCGTTCAGCTGCAGCTTTTCCAAAGCCTCACGCAGGTCGTTGAAACGTGCAGAATCAATCGGGTACAAACCGCAGTACACCATCGGGTTCAACGTACGATAGCCAGGAAGCGCTTCAGTCGCACCATTTTTGGCATTTGTGATTGTATCACCGACGCGAGTATCGCCGACGTTTTTGATTGCCGCTGTCAGGAAACCTACGTCACCGACATTCAGCTCATCTACAACTGTCGATTTTGGCGTGAATACGCCTACTTCTATTACTTCGAATTCCTTGCCGGTTGCCATCATCTTGATTTTATCCCCGGCTTTCACACTGCCGTCAACAACCCGGATATAGGCAACAACTCCGCGGTAGGCATCATAAAGCGAGTCAAAGATCAACGCTTTCAATGGCGCATCCGGATCGCCTGTCGGCGCCGGGACCTGCTGCACTACCTGTTCAAGTATTTCCTCAATGCCGATGCCGGCTTTTGCTGATGCCAGCACTGCCTCTGAAGCATCCAACCCAATAACATCCTCAATTTCTCCGCGGACGCGTTCAGGATCGGCGCTAGGCAAGTCGATTTTATTGATGACCGGCAGGATCTCAAGGTTGTTATCCAATGCCAGGTACACATTGGCAAGCGTCTGTGCTTCGATTCCCTGTGCCGCATCAACGACAAGCACAGCGCCTTCACACGCAGCCAAGCTTCGGGACACTTCATATGTGAAGTCGACATGTCCCGGTGTATCTATTAAATGAAATGTATATTCTTCCCCATCGGAAGCTTTATACTTCAATTGAACAGAGTTCAATTTGATGGTAATGCCCCGCTCCCTTTCCAAATCCATGGAATCAAGCAATTGATCTTTCATTTCACGCTGCGTCAACGCATTCGTTTTTTCAAGAATACGGTCTGCTAACGTCGATTTCCCATGATCGATATGGGCAATGATGGAAAAATTACGTATTTTCGATTGACGCTCTAACTTTTCTTCTCTATTCATTATTTTCACTCCTGTAAGTCGACACGAATACACTATTTTTCATTATAGCAATCGGAATGGCAACATTCAATAGAATGTTCATGCTGAGGATGCCTATGTTTTTTCGCCCGGAGCCGTTTCCAGTTCCGCAAAAAGCTGCCTGTCCCTCAGACCGCACGCCCCAATCGCTGTCTGGTGCCGACAAACAGGAACATTGAAAAAACAGCCTTAGCGGCTGTTTTATTCAGGAATAACAGTATCCATCACTTTCGTCAACAGGCCTTCCACCCCGGAGGCGACCTTTTTTCCCATTTTCGAAAACGCATTGTAGGCTTTCATTTCTTCCAATCTTTCTTTCTTCTTCTTCAAGTCGTGGCTGCTGATTTCCTCACCGAGAAACTCGCCCTTCACTTCCCCATCATCAACCTGAACAGAAACTGCATCATACAAATGCGGGTCATCATAACCGCGCATATTCTCAAGCCCTGTATGGGCCTTTTGCATTCCTAAAATGACACCGAAAAAGAAGATCAATAAAACGAGCGAGCATTTCAGAAAAAAGCGAATCATCAGGGCACCTGCTTTCTTATTCAGAATCTGATTTTGCTGGCGTGGACGAATCCACCTTCAAGCTATTGGAATCCTGCCAATAATACTCGGAAAATACATCGGCAAAAGCATCCATCGACCTGTACAGTTCCTCGAATGTATTGTCGACGCCGCCTGCCTCTATTAATAGGACCCGTTCCGAAAGGTCCTGGTTATACACTCCGTTGTAACCTGCACCGCCCTGTTTGAACACTCCCCGTGAAAGGCCCGGATACTTTTTCTCCAATCCTTTATGAAGGCGTTCTGCCAGAGCATAATTTTTTTGATAATCGGCATTTTCGCCTCCTACTACGAATGCCAGCTTCGCATAGCTTTTCCCGTCAATCGTCAGCGTAGTCAGATTCTTTCTTCTGGCATCCCTATGGATATCGATAAAATAGGCCAAATCCCCATTACTGGCCATCGCCTGCTGGAGCACTGCCCTGGACTCACTGTATGATTTGCTGTGCCTAAGCCCCTTCTTCAGCAGGTTCGCCTGTATATCCGTTTTGTCCTGGACGGAACCGATGCCTTTATCTTGGAGGCTCTTCTGCAGCC
>CAKQBC010000361.1 GCA_934215995.1 uncultured Bacillus sp.
ACTGTCATGGATTCGGATTATGGGCTTCCCGCCACTTCCATTACAGGGCCAACATTCGGTATATCCGTGGAGGAAAACACAAACGCATATGCAGCGTTAGCAAATGGAGGGAAATTCGTCGACGCCTATATGATCGAGAAGATCGAAACAAAAAAAGGCGAAATCATTTATCAGCACGAGGCTGTCACAAAGGATGTATTCAGTCCGCAGACCGCGTACCTGACTATTGATATGATGAGAGATGTCATCACAAGCGGAACGGCCATATCACTGAATAACCGGATTGCTTTCCGTTCCGATTTTGCCGGGAAGACCGGTACAAGCCAGGATTACCACGATGCATGGTTCATCGCTTCAAACCCGAATGTGACATTAGGGGTATGGACCGGATATGACACGCCCAAAACCCTTAATTACCTATACAATGGGTTAAACTACAGCAAGCGGAATATCTATTTATGGGCCGATCTGATCAATGCCGCCTACAAAGTGGATAAAAATCTGATCGGTACGCAGGAAAGGTTCAAAATGCCTGGAGGCCTTGTGAGCAATTCCTATTGTGCCCTCCTTAACTTACCGGGAAGCGTATGTACAGCAGCCGGTATCGGCACCGACCTGTTCCCGGCCGACTTTACGATGAACCTTCCTGAAGGGACAACAACCAATGGCCGTTTTGTAACAATTGGGGATAAACGCTATGCTGCCCTTCCTTCTACACCAGCCGAATTTGTGGAAGCGGGCACGGTCTTTTCCGACGAATTCATCAAATTCATCGGCGGAAAGTATGTAAAAAGCGATTATCTAGCCCAATACGTAGGAGGCGGCACAAGTGCAGGCGTGCTGAAGGATGACGGCCGTGCGCCTTTACCGATGACCCTGCGATTGGCCAACGGTACAACCATCGCATGGCAAACCCACACCGACCGTGATGTCATCGGATATCGCGTCTATAAAGACAACGTGAAGGTAGCCACAATCAAAGCCGGAACAGCATTAAGCTATTCTGGTTCGGCAGGGACATACATTGTAAAAGCCGTTGATATTGCCGGAAAAGAATCGCCTGCTTCAAATGCAATCATTATCCAGGGGGCTCCTCCAGAGCCGGAGCCGCCGATCGTTCCTCCGGTGGCTGCAGAACCACCGGCTGTAGAGACGCCACCAGCAGCAACGCCGGAACCTCCTCCGGAAACAGAAGCACCGGAGCCAAGCAATCCCCCGGGGAACTAAATTAAAAAAAGAGAAGTGCGACCACATCGCACTTCTCTTTTTATTTTCCTTAATCTTCCATAGTGGACAAGTCGCCAGTAGGCAAGTCAAGCTCCCAGGCTTTCAGTACCCTTCTCATGATCTTACCGCTTCTTGTTTTCGGAAGCTTTTCCTTAAATTCAATTTCCCTTGGTGCGGCATGGGCAGCCAAGCCTCTTTTGACAAATTGCCTGATTTCTTCAATCAATTCCTCTGAAGGTTCATAGCCGTCACGCAAGGCAATGAATGCTTTAATGATTTCACCCCGTACTGGATCCGGCTTTCCGATGACCCCTGCCTCCGCTACTGCAGGATGCTCAACGAGTTTGCTTTCAACCTCGAACGGTCCGACACGCTCACCGGATGTCATGATTACATCATCAATCCTGCCCTGGAACCAGAAGTACCCATCCTCGTCCATATAGGCTGAATCCCCTGAAACATACCAATCACCCGGCATGAAATAGGAATCGTATTTAGAAGGGTTGTTCCATATTTGCTGCATCATGGACGGCCAGCCTTTTTTGATGGCAAGGTTGCCCATCCGGTTAGGCGGCAATTCATTGCCAAGGTCGTCTACGATTGCAGCCTTGATTCCCGGCAGCGGCTTGCCCATCGAACCTGGTTTAATTTCCATGCAAGGATAGTTGCAGATCAATTGTGCTCCTGTTTCCGTCATCCACCATGTATCATGGATGCGCAGCTGGAATACTTTTTTGCCCCAGCGAATTACCTCAGGGTTCAGCGGCTCCCCTACGCTCAATATATGCCTAAGGGATGAAAGGTCGAACTTCTTGATTACTTCATCGCCGGCACCCATCAGCATCCTGAAGGAAGTCGGAGCGCTATACCAAACGGTTACCCCATAATCCTCGATGGTTTTGTACCATGCTTCCGGCTTGAACCTGCCTCCGACAACTACGTTGGAGGTCCCATTCAACCATGGGCCGAATATGCCGTATGAAGTGCCGGTAACCCACCCTGGATCGGCAGTGCACCAATATACATCAGATTCTTTCAAATCCAAAACCCATTTGGCTGTCTGGTAATGCTGAATCATTGCATTATGTACATGCAGCACTCCCTTCGGTTTGCCGGTGGAGCCAGAAGTGTAATGAAGCAGAAGGCCATCCTGCCTGCTCACCCACTCGACATCAAGCTTCTTATCCGCTGCAGAAAAATGCTTATTGTAATCGATGACTTTTCCGCTCTCTTCTACTCCATCGCCCACTACGAAAACATGCTTCAAGGCAGGAAGCTCATCCACCGGAATACGCGGGAGCAAATCCGGAGTGGTTACGATGACAGAAGCTTCACTATCCTCCAAACGGTCCCGTACGGCTCCTTCCATGAATGCTTCAAACAAAGGTCCGACAATGGCACCGAGCTTGATTGCGCCAAGGATCGCAAAATACAGTTCCGGAGAACGGGGCATGAATACAAATACGCGATCTCCCTTTTCAACGTCGCCTATGTTCTTCAAAACATTCCCGGCCTTATTTGAAAGCTCTTTCATTTCTTTGAAGGTGTATTTTTCGTTGCGGCCGGCATCATTTCTGTAGTATAGGGCCACCTTGTTCTTCCTGTTCCCAAGCGCATGACGGTCGATTGCTTCATACGCCATGTTCACTTTTCCGGTTTCGTGCCAGGAAAAATTCTTTTCTACTTCAGACCAATCGAAGTTCCCTTGAATCTCATCATAGTTCTTCAGATTAAAATCGCCTTGCACAACAGATAGAGCCTCCAATTTCATCCTTCCATCCCCTTTTTAATGAAATATAAAATTATTATATAGCATAATCAAATTATTCTCAATTTTGTAAAATTTAAGTCTTGACTG
>CAKQBC010000362.1 GCA_934215995.1 uncultured Bacillus sp.
GACTGCTTTGTGCCGATCACTTCAATGGTTACATCTCCCCACGTCGGATATTTAGAAAAACGGGACCAGCTGGCATCGTGGGATGCAATGATGCCACCCTCGAAAACGATCGTCATAAGGCCGGCATCATCTATGTCGATATCATGAAAATAAGAATCCGCAAGAGCATCCACTTTGACCACTTCTTTTCCCGTATACCAGCGCATAATGTCAATCATATGTACGGTATGGTCAAGCACCGCGCCGCCGCCGGACAAGGACTTGTCAATAAACCAGCCCCCGGGGTTCTGTCCCCTGTTAGTAGAGCGGAACGCCAGGATTTCACCGAGCTCCCCATCCTCAATCATCCTTTTTAACCGGGCAATCGGAGAACTGAACCTGACAGGAAAAGCTATTTGCAAGGTGACACCATTTTCCTCGCACACCTGTATCATTTCTTCGGCATCCTCGATTGTTGTCGCAATCGGCTTCTCACAAAGAATATGCTTTTTGGCGTTTGCCGCATTGACAACCATTTCCTTATGCCGGTTATTTTCGCTGCATATGATTACGGCATCCATTTCTAATTGAAGGAAAGCATCCTGATCGGCATAATGCTTCGTGCCATACTGCTCGGCAACGCTTCTGCCCCTCTCCAGATCATCATCGAATATACCTGCAATCTCAGCACCAGCAATCTTCTTCAAATTGTCTGCGTAGCTATATGCATGCATATGCGCAAAGCTCATCATCCCTATTTTCATCCTTCCAGTCCTCCCTTCACCATGTTTCGGAACTGGTTTAGCTTATCCAGCAGTGCATCGTCCAATTGTTTGGAACGGGCAATCACCGAGTCGACCGTATATGAGAACGGCAGGGGCGTGAATTTATTTGGTTCAACAGGAACCGCCTCCTCACTGCTGAATTCCAGAATCTTTCCTTTGCCGCTCCATTCCAATTCAATCATTTCTTTTGTATGCCCGAATGTGTATTCCAGATGAGCCATCCTTCCATTGCCGAAATCGGCAAGAATGACAATATGGCGCAGCGAATGCCGGCTGTCCGAAGAAGATATGCTGAATCTGTGAGGGTCATCGCCTACTAATGAAGCGAATACGAACAAATCTGCAGCAATCAAACCAGAATCGGCTTCTCCGGCAACAGACCTTCTGAAGCGCAGAACGCCTTGTTCGCCATTAATAATCTCCGCAGCTGCTGCATAAAAAGGGTAAAGCTCCAATTCAAAATAAACAGATGTATGTTCTTCCACTGTTTCGATATTCGTTGCTGGCACAAAATAGTGATTCGCCCCTGCCCGGTCCGAAGTGAAATTTGCAAGATCAATCACTACACTGCCTTCACCCTCATCAGGTTTGACTGCTATATCCGCTTTTTCTAAACCAGTGACGAAATCTATTTTCCCTGTATCTGCAAAAATGACCTTTCGCAAAAACCGTCCCTCCATTTCATTTTCATTTGTTCACGAACTTCCCTTCAATAAGGCACGGAGTCTCCGCACCGCTTCTTCGTTTGCAGCTTTAACGTCATCGAAGCCCTCATATTCCAAGGATAGCCATCCATCGTATTGGACGCTTTTCAATCCATCAACAATCTGTTTCAACTCTACAAGTCCATCCCCGGGGACAACACCGATCAGTTCATCACCTTCCAATGACTTGAAGCCGCGGACTGTTTCATGCGCTTCCTTTTTGCGAAAATCCTTGAAATGCACATGGACGACCTGTTCCTTCACCTTTTCCAATGCCTGGACCGGATCTTCATGGACGAGCAAAAAATTTCCGGTATCGAAAGTAGACTTCACATAAGGACTGTTGACCCGGCTTATGATTTCTTTCACCTGCTCACTTTTCCCTGCCAGAAGCCCATGATTTTCAATGGCAAGATAGACCTGCTCTTTTTCGGCCTCCGCCGCACAATGCTTTAGCCCTTCGACAATCCATTCCTGTCCTTCTTCATATGTAAGGCCATCGTTCAAATCCCCGCAAAACACCCTGACAATATTGGTCCCGAGCTTCTTAGCGGTCTTTATGCCTTCCAGCACTTTTGCTTCCTCTGCCGCACGTTCTTTCCTGCTTCTCTTCACAAAATTATTGGAGACATCAAAGGCAGACACTTTCATATCATGCTTTTCAAGTGCTTCAATCACCTGATTCAATTCATTCTCTTTATCCTTCCAATAAAAATCGAGAAGCTCCACGCCTTCAAGAGAAATCCCATGGGCATAGTTGATAAAATCCACGGGAGTCCAATTCTCTTTTTGGACGATGGCATTCATGCTATACATGCTCACACTTATTTTCATCGCTTATTCCCCTTTCCTTTGATCGGTTAGCTGTTGCATGACGAACGCCATTTTTTTCTCTTCATGAAATCGGTTTTGCTCATGCTGGAATTGCGGATATACTTCCAGCTTTTTTTCTTTTGACCCCAAATGGTTATAGGCAGCAAATACGGTGGATGGGGGCGTCACACTGTCTTCCAATCCTGCCGCCATGAGTACCGGGCATGTGATCGATTGACAAAAATGGACGCTGTCCACATATCCCAACGTTTTCATCACTCTATTCCTGGTCTCATGTTGCGGGTCGTTCCATTTAAAGTAATTCACTATCTCCATATACGGGCCATTCAAAGCCACTTCAAGCGCTCTTTCAAAATGGGCGATAAACGGCCAATCAGCAACTACAAACTCAATGGAGGCATCCAGACCGGCAGCGGCCAGGGCCAAGCCTCCACCTTGGGAACCTCCCATAGCCCCTATGATTGTCGCTGAAAAAGGAAATTCCTCAGAGCGGACCCATTGCGCCTGCATAATGAGATCCCTGTAAACATTCGTATAATAATACTTCTCCGGCTCTTCAATCCCGGACAGCATCCAGCCCGGGATCCTGCTTCCATTCGGATAGCGGCCATAATCCGGCGAGCTTCCCTGGCCGCGGACATCAAACGCCAAAACCGCCGCCCCTGTGAGGATCCATGGCAAATAGTCGACTGCCAGTCCGCAGGAACCGGTATATCCATGGAATGATAGAATAACCGGGCACTCTTCTATAGAAGCAGGTTTGACGAGTATTCCCTTTA
>CAKQBC010000363.1 GCA_934215995.1 uncultured Bacillus sp.
TCTCTCAGTAGGAAATACGGTTTTGATTTACGGATAGTGATGGCTTATGACCTAGAGGGGCTGGCCGATGAAGCTAGACAACTAACAATCAGTGGGGATAAGAAAATCCCCACTGATTGAAGTTTCACTTTATTTTTTATCGAAGAAACCGGGAAATTTCTTCTCGCTCGAAGATGTATGCTTTATGCCATCCTTATCCTTTTCCTCTTGCACTTCTTCATTTTTATCCTCCATCGGAATCGGATCCACATGCTTTTCGCTTTCAAATTTATCAAACAGGCTTTCTTTATCGGTTTTATATTGCTCAGGATGGTCCATTTGCCCGTGGCTTAATTTATCGGTTTTGCTCTTTTTTCCACTCATTCATATCCACTCCTGTCCTTTTATATACTATACCATTTATGGAAAAATTTAAACTACGGGTCAGACCAGGCTTTGGGAAACGTTTTTTGAAGAAACACCATGTTTTTCATATATAAGTTGGTCGACTTAGGCTAAAAAGAAGGCGTAAGAGCTTACCTGTCCGGAATGAAGGTTTCGTTTTTTGGGACTTTTTCCGTTCATTTTTGGTCTGTTTTCGTTCAAAATCTATTGTTTTTCGTTCATTTCCACTGCACTTTCATATAGGCGGCCTTCTTCTGCCTCTTTCTGGTTTTTTCATTCAATCATTGCCAAATACCCCGATCAAGTGGTATAGTAGACATGCGATGAGCTGAATTGTGTAAGTCGGGCGACACTCCTTTATAAGGAAATGCAAGAATGTGGCTTGCAGTTGTCCCGCCTCAATTATGAGAAAAAAGACGCCTTTCATGGGCGTCTTTTTTCATTACGTCAGCAGCATGCACCAAATCGTAAAACGTCGATTAAAAAGTCATTTTAAGCAGCTATCGTTTCGGCTGTGGGTCTCTTTCTGTTTTTCGGGGAAAGGGCTTTCTCAAGCCAACCCATCAGATAATCGGCAATGACCGCCATGACGGCTGTCGGGATTGCACCTGCCAGGATAATGGCCGTCCCGTCTGTCACGTTTGTTCCGCGGATGATGATGTTCCCAAGTCCGCCTCCTCCGATGAAAGCCCCGATAGTGGCCACACCGATGGCGATCACCATCGCTGTCCTAAGTCCTGCCATAATGACCGAAAGGGCCAGCGGCAGTTCGACCATATACAGAAGCTGGAGCTTTGTCATCCCCATTGCCCTTCCGGATTCAAGGACTGGCGCTTCGACACTTTTAATGCCTGTATAGGTGTTTTTGATGATCGGCAGCAAAGAGTACAAGAATAAACTCATGACGACTGTATTTGTGCCCAGGCCCATCACGAGCATCAAAATGGCCAGCATCGCAAGCGATGGGATCGTCTGTATGATATTGGCGACCGACAATACAATCGGGCTCAGTTTGCTGTATCGGGCAATCAATATGCCCAGAGGCACACCGACGATAGCCGCAAACAGTACACCATAGGCAGACATCAGGAAATGCCTGTAAAACTGTTCGAATACATAGTTGGCGTTAACGGTATAATACGTCCATAACTCTTGAATCGTATCCATCCAAAATCCCCCTCTTTATCTGAAATAATCATGTTCCTCAAGGAAGTTTTTTGCGACCGTAGCCGGCTCTTTTTTCAACACGTCCGCTTCATAGTTCAGTTCGGTCATCGTTTCCGTATCGATTTTCCCGACCAATCTTTCGATTAATTCTTCAAGTTCAGGATGCTCGTCCAAAACCTCTTGCCGGACAAGCGGTGAACAATCATACGGAGGGAAGAACTGGCGGTCGTCTTCAAGCGTGACAAGGTCAAAGGCTTTCAGGCGCCCGTCTGTGCTGTATGCGAGCACAACGTCCATCTTTCCGCTCCTAACGGCTTCGTACACAAGCCCTTGCTGCATGGATGCCGCTTTTCCGAACTCATAGCCATACGTTTCGACAAAAGCCGGATAGCCATCCCCTTTCCGGTTCATCCAGGAATTATCCATCCCCACTGTCAACCCGTCAGCTATCCTTTCGACGTCCGATAAGGTTTTCAGTTGATTTTCTTCAGCTAATTCCCTCGTTACAGTAAACGCATATGTATTAGTGAATCCATAGGAATCAAACCATTTTTGGTTGAACTGCTCCTTAAATTCACGCTGGACAATTTCCATCGCTTTCTCCGGATCTTTTATTGCTCCCCTCCCTAAGGTTCCGTTAAGATCCGTCCCCGTATAGCGCCCGGCCGATACGTCTACCTCCCCATCCAGCATTGCCTGATGCAAAACCAGGGATGAACCGAGGTTCTCAATCAGTTCCACATCCAAGTCTGTTTCTTCCTCAATCATATAGTAGACAATATAGCCAAGGATCGCCGATTCAGTGAAGTTTTGCGACCCGATTTTAATCGTATCTTCCTGACTTCCGCCAAGCCCCGGCAGCGAGCATCCGCTCATTGAAAATATGGTTGCCGTACATACTAAAATCAATGCCCATTTTCTAGTCATATGTATCACCCCTCTACACCATTTCCTTATCCGTCCTAATTCCTTTCGGAGTTACGATCCATTCCAGACGGGTAAGCAGCAAATCAAGCAGGACCGCAAGTATCGTAACCGGTACAGCTCCTGCGATAATGAAGTCTGTACGGTAAAGGGTAAGCCCGTCGAAAATGAAATCCCCCAAGCCTCCGCCGCCGATGAACGCAGCCAGGGTCGCCCAGCCAATCAAATATACAGCCGAAAGGCGTATGCCGGCCATAATCACCGGCATGGCAAGAGGCAGTTCCACTTTCATGACCCTTTCCATCCCGGTCATACCCATCGCTTTTCCGGCTTCAATCAAGTCTTTGTTGACGCCCTTCACCCCAATGTAAGTGTTGCGGATGATCGGGAGGACAGAATAACAGAACAGTGCGATGATTGCCGGCAATTTGCCGATCCCGAGCAACGGGATGAAAAAAGCAAGGATCGCCAGGCTCGGAAATGTCTGGACTACGCTGACGATTCCGATTGTGAATCCGGCGATTTTGTCAAAATTGGATAATAAAATGCCGAGCGGGACCGCAACCAAAATGCCGAGCAATAAAGCAGTAAAAGAT
>CAKQBC010000364.1 GCA_934215995.1 uncultured Bacillus sp.
TTTATTTCTGCCGCAGTCGGCGCCCTGTTATATCTTTTCTTTTCGATGGTGCCATCCCGGTTCTTCTTATCCCTATATTTATAGGGGCGGCTGCGTACGGCGCTTGTTATGTATACATCCTCGCGCCCGAGTGCCAATCCGGAAAGGAATTTCATCAGTTCCTGCCCTGCCCGGCCGCTGAAAGGGATGCCATTATGGATCTCCGTTTCGCCAGGCGCTTCCCCGACCATCATAAGCCGAGGTCTTTTAGGACCTGCACCGTATACGAATCCTTCCACAGGCCGGTCTCCCATTCTTTTCTTGCAGGCTTCCTTCAGCTCTTCCGGTATGTTCAGCATCAGCCATCCCTCCCATTCCTGCTATTATATATGTTTCCGCAGCCCAGGTTTTTAAAACGTTTTAGTGATTGACTTCCTGTTTTCTTTCTTACTATACTGCAATAAGGAACATAAATAGACAGGAGATAACTATGGACTTCGATATTTTATATCTTTCATTTTACGTCATTAACGTGGATGGCGAGGAAGGCAAAAAACTGATCAAGCATTATCAGACAATGGAAAAGGAAGAATATGAACAAAGCCCTCTCAATGATTTCCTCGGGGGCGAACTGAAGAAAATCTCCAAGCGAAAAGTGGAACGCCATCCGAAAGCGGAAAATGTCCCGACCAAGCTTGGCTACTTCGTGACAGAGGAGGGCCATGACCTATCCTCCAATCCAAACTTTGTGTTATTTAACAAAGCAGCCTTTTCGAAAACAAAGGAAGAATTCCATGAGCATGCGGAAAAATTCGTCCAATTGTATACAGATGCCAGCTCGGTACGCGGCGGGGTATTCATCGTTACAGCCGCCAAGCTGAACAAATATTTCGATGAGCCGTTTCTGTTCATCCTGAAATGCGATTTCGAGCCGAAGGTAGCTTCCATTTCAGACGAAAAAACATTGATCCGCAATGTGGAAATGGCCATCACCACAAAAAATATGAAATCGATCATGTATCCGCATATGCCCGAGGAGGGAATGATTGAAGAAGGCGAACTGAAAATCCACCAATCTTCCCATGCACGCTACTTTGAGGACTTCCTCAAATATGTCGATTACAATGAGCCGATGCCTGAAGTGATGAAAGCCCAAGTCATGGAAATGGTCACTGAGCACATCGCCGATACATTTGAAGAAAACAGTTCGGAAATGAAGCAATTCGAACAGGAGCTTGAAATCTGGTCGGCAAGCGACAAGCGTGAAATCAAAGAGCATCTCGACAGCCACCAGGTCATCGAGGCAACAGCAGCAATCGTCGAGCACACACCTGAAGCGCAGCTGAAGATGAAGTTGGGAGACACAGAAATCAAGGGCTATCTGTCCGATTACGGTGAAAACATTCATCTGGCTAAGGTTAATGGGAAATATGTCGCTTTGATCGAAGCAGACTCTGTCCTTTTCGATAAGAGCGTATCCCCGATCGAGTTCCATAAACCTGAAGAGCTCCAGACGATTGTGAATTTGATTGTGCAGAAGAATACGCAAGCCTGAAGCGTTTTGTATTTCATCTGCAGCAATCCTTTCTAGCAAAAAACAAATTAAGATTTACACGTTTACAGGTATTCAATAATGAATGCCTGTTTTTTAATTATAGAGCCTTATCAAGCATTCCATCTGGAAGCATCCCCTTTGTACAAATTAGTTGCTTTTCTTTTTCTTCAGGCCCAACTTGCATATACTATAGCTATGCTGATACGCTAAAATAAGAAATGTTGCCGGAAGGAGCTAGAGAATCTTGGGGTTTATATTGCGTTTTTTTGTAAATGGCTTTTTATTGCTTGGAATTGATTGGCTGTTTGATGGAATCGAAATCAAAGGGTATGGGACAGCATTGCTTTTCATTATTATACTAAGCATTTTGAACATACTGGTGAAACCTTTCCTGCATATCATCAGTCTCCCTATTACGCTTTTGACATTGGGACTGTTCTCATTTCTGATTAATGCCTTTGTATTTTATCTCTCCTCGAAATTTGTGTCCGGGTTCCATATTGAAGGATTTTTCACGACTCTATTCGCTTCTGTCATATTCAGCCTCGGGCAAAGTGTGTTCGCATCTATAGAAAAAGAGTAATTCTTTAGGCAAAAAGAGATTTGGCCACTCCTCGGTTACGAACCCTGAGAAGCTGAAAGGGATGTCAATTTGAACATACAAAAACCAGGGATAGGGACACCCGAATTCCTGGCTGATGCAAAATAGCAAAAGGCCACTACATATCGCATAGTGGCCTTTTTGCTTATTGCGGCAATGAAAAATCGCCTTCTTTAATTAAGTTTCTATTCTTCAAGAATTTCACGATTATGATAGAAACAGCTATCGGAATAATAATGTAGCAGATTAACATGCTGACAATGACGAAGTTGCTGTCACTATTCGCGATCATATTCAAAGGGGCAACGAATGAGCTGAGACCCATACCCGCAATTTCTTTTGTTGCTTCGAGATTGAAAATTAGTGTTGCGATTGGCCCGACAATCGCACTTGCGATCACTGTCGGCAAAATGATATAAGGGTTTTTCGTGATGTTCGGAAGCTGTACTTTCGGTGTACAGATACCTTGAGCAAGGAAACCGCCCAGATCATTTTCTTTTCTGGAGATGAACGCCAGGCCGGCAAAGTGCGCTGCACATCCAGCCAATGCTGCACCAGCAGCGACTCCGTCAAGGTTCAAGGCAATCGCCAATGCAACGGAAGAAGCCGGGGAGATCAATAATAGACCCCATACAACCGCAATAACAATGGATGTCACCAGCGGACTGCCGCTCGCAGACTCTGTGATGAAGCCTCCAACGGCTGTTAAGATCGGGTTCATTACTTTAAAAATGCCGATACCGACAAAACCGCTCACTCCGATAGCCAGAATCGGAACCGCCATCATATCAAGCGGTGTTTTACCTGTAACTCTTTTACCAATGTATGTCGCAAGTGTTGCTGTCAACAATGCTCCAATCGGTTCACCTGATACAATCAATACGCCAGCTTCAGTCGCTTGGATGGCTCCTGACCCGATGGA
>CAKQBC010000365.1 GCA_934215995.1 uncultured Bacillus sp.
TATACGCTCAAGATTTCCTTTGTTAAAAGTAGATTACAATATATTCAGATTAAAAGAAAGTACAATCGGATGCAACCTTCGATGCAAGAAAAAGGAGCCTCCCTTGATGAGGCTCCCCCGGGGCAGCACCTTAATAATACTTACTGGTGTCATAGCCCTTCGCTTTATAGTAATCTAATACACCCCAATAGATGGCCTGTGCCGCCTTGTTGCGGTATGTCGGTGAAGCAAGCTTGCTGTTGTCCGACTTTTGGTCAATGAATGCCAGTTCCACTAACGTTGCAGGAACTGTATTGTTTTTAGTGACATAGTAATTGGCTGTTTTAAGCCCTCGGTCGTTCGTTCCCATCGCCTTCACCAGACGGGCATGGATTTTTTGGGCGAGCAGTTTGCTGTCCGCTGTATGCGGATTTACAGCTGCAGCGCTGTAATACGTTTCTGTTCCGTTGGCTGATCCATTGAATGCATTCGCATGTATGCTTACAAAGCTATCTGCACCCACTTTGCCGGAGTATGCGGCACGGTTGGGCAGCTCGATGAATACATCCGTGCTTCTTGTCATATGTACCTTAATCGGCGTCTTGTCCAGCATTTTCTGTACTCTCTGGCCGACATCCAATACGACGTCTTTCTCCTTCAGGCCGAAACCGACAGCACCTGGATCGTGTCCCCCATGTCCAGGGTCAATAACGATAGATCTAGTTGAAAGAGGATCAGCTGGCTTGACCGGTTCAGGTGGAAGCGGATCTGGATCGGCACTGATGACTACTTTAAGATAGGCATTGGATACGAAGCCTTCTGTACTGCCATTCGCTGCTTTCACATAAGACCAGCTTCCAACCGGATATCCGATTGTAACCTCTGTACCGCTCGCAAGACTTCCTTCTATGCTATAAGCTGTACCCGGTCCGCTTCTGATATTTAATGTACCACTGCTGTTTACGGTGCTTTTCCCGCTGAATGTGAAGCTATTCGGTTTTGTACGCAAGGTATGGTCGACTGAACGAGCGAGGAAGATGGCAAAGTCTGTACGAATGATGCTTTGCGCCTCACCGAAAGAGCCATTGCTCATCCCGTTGGCAATTCCTTTATTCATGAGTGCCCATGTAGCTCCCGCTGTTGTCTTGTTGAACCCGAATTCGAATGCCCGGCTGATCATGACCGCCATCTCGCCGCGGTTCACATTTTTATCCGGCTTGAACGTTCCGTCGCTATAGCCTGAGATAATCCCTTGTGCTACAGCTGAATCAATATAGCCTGAAGCAAAATTATTCTTTTTCACGTCCGCGAACTTAGTGTCTTTTCTTTCTCCATCCAGATTCAAGGCCCGTCCGATCATTGCGGCGGCTTCCGCCCTTGTCACTGTGCGATCCCCGTTATACTTCCCGTTGCTCCCGGTTACGATGTTCCCTTGGGCAAGATACGTTATTTCCTTGTAGGCGCGGTGTGATGTACCAACGTCACTGAATGGCGTTGCAGCCTCTGACTTTGGCGTATGGAAAGTGAGTAAAGTTGACGTAATGACCAAGAAACATAGAAGTAGTTTTCCTACAGCTTTCATTCCCTTTTATTTCCCTCCCGTTTTGTATATGTTCCCATATTAACACAACTTTCGACACAGTAACGCCCCTTTTTTCCTTTTAATTCCTATTAAAATCCCAAAAAATAGATATAAATACCTAGTCACTTAAAATATCAAAATAATGTTTACTTATATCCAATCCAATTACTTTCTATTATAAAATATGCCTTTCTTTCGTTATTGCAAAATAAAGACGGCAAATTCTAAAAGGAATTTGCCGTCTGCTAAATTAGTAAAAATTTACTATTTACTATAAATCATAATATGAGTTTCTTCGCATTCAGAAAAAATTGCTTTCATCCTTCCTTTTTTCCTTATACCAGGCAATCAGGAAGCTGATTCCCAAAACAATCCCCAATGTTATCCCTGATAGAGTCACAATCAGGGCAATCCATTCCAGCAGATTGTATTCGGCAAACCTTTCCCATTTGATCCCTTTTTCAAAATCAGGTATCGCCAGGTTCATGCCATATATCCCGGAAATGACAGTGTATACAGTCAAAAGCTGCAATAGGTAATTATGCCGCTTTGAAATCAATTTATCATGGTTTTTATACAAATTGTTCAATGTACCGGCGACATGGTTATAAAGCTGCTCGATATGGAATACTTGCTTCACCATCTGGAATATTTCTTTCCCTACTGTTGAAGTATTCACTTCATGAAAGTAGTATTTTGCCGAAAAGGTGGTTATTTTAAGGATCAGTTCTTCAATACGCTGCTGGCCCTTCCCGAGATTGATTTCCGCCTGCTCATAACTTAGCTTCATCAGCACAATTTTATAAAAGAAATAATAAAGAATGGAATAATAATGTATGCCATACATATTATCGCCCAGCTCTTTTTTCATTTCCTCATCCGGGCATCTGGTTACACAGGAGAATGTATAGTCGCTGACAACATAATACGTTTCGTCGGCCCAGCGGTCGTAAACATTCGATTTATAAAAGTCCCTCAGGTAATCCTTGCTGTTCGCTCCTATGTAGGGGGAACCATCTTTATTGAAGCCGTAGAGATGCCCGATCCTGAATAGCTCCCCATCCCCAAGCCGATCCTCCTCTTTGATCTGGTAATATCCGATCACATACATCCGTTCATCCACAAAGAAAGGCAGGCTTCCGAAATAGCTCGCATTCTTGTCCTGCTCTTCCAAATAATCGCGGAGAGGTGGACAGATCGATCCGAATATGAAATCCATCATTTTCTTGTAGCATTTGCCGTTATGGCGGATTTCCCGGATGGAATCGTTCTTTTGCAAAGGCTCCATGCTCCTGAATTCAGACACGAATTCAAGCACTTCCGATAACGCCATGCCGCCGGGGATGTTGACCCGCAGATTCATCAGCCCAATCTGATACGGACAGACAATAATGTCGACCGATGGTATGTGAAAGGCCGTATCCACATAGCTTGACCGGAATTCACCGTCCAAGTTTATGTTTTTCGTCATCCTGCGCAGCCCC
>CAKQBC010000366.1 GCA_934215995.1 uncultured Bacillus sp.
ACCGGTCTTGCTTCTTGTGCCTTCCGGAAAAAGGCCCATAACCTTGCCCTCTTTCAGGATCGACAATCCTTTACGGAGAGCCTCTCTGTCGCTCATGCCCCTTTTAACCGGGAAAGCATTGATGCGCGGCAGTATAGGCCCGAGGACCGGGATGGAGAATAACTCCTCCTTGGCCATGAAATGGACCGGGCGCGGCGACAGGATCCCGACGACAGGCGGATCCAGATTATCGATATGGTTGCTGCACAGCAAAACGCCGCCGTTCTTTGGAAAGTGCTCTAGCCCTATTACCTCGAAGCGATAGACAGGCTTCAATAATACATAAACAAGATTTTTGGCAAAAGAATATAAATTCATTTTAGCTGATCCTCTCTTTAATCAGGGTAATGATTTCCTCCGCTACTTGTTGAATGTCCATTGAGGTAGTATCAATCTCGATTGCATCCTCCGCTTTCTTCAAAGGTGCTGTTTCGCGCTCTGAGTCATATTTGTCCCTAGCGGCAATTTCTGCTTTCAATGTCTCGAGGTCTGACGGGAACCCTTTTTGTACATTTTCCTTATGCCTGCGAATGGCACGTTCGTCCACGCTGGCAATCAAGAATATTTTCAGTTCTGCATCAGGAAGGACATGGGTTCCGATATCCCTTCCATCCATTACGATGCCGCCTTCACGTGCGTAGCCCTGTTGGATTTCGACCATTCTTTTGCGGACGGACGGATGCTTCGCAACTTGCGAGACAGAATTCGTCACCTCTGCTGTGCGGATTGCTTCCGTTTCATTCACTCCATCTATGTATACAAGCTGGCCTGACGGGCTCGGCTTTAGTGTTATTTCCGTATCCTGAAGCAAGCCGAACAAAAGCTGTTCATTTTCAACATCGATTTGATTCTTGATCGCCTTCAGAGTAAGCGCCCGATACATCGCCCCCGTGTCTACATAAACATAGGAAAACTTCTCGGCCACAATTTTGGCTACTGTACTTTTTCCTGCTGCTGCAGGTCCATCTATTGCTACTGAAATTCTCTTCTCCATACTTCCTCCTGTTTGCTCAACCACTGTTCAGTAAAATTCTATCTTATTTTAACACAAAAACCGCATAATATTGCATCCGTTCTGTAATTTACACGTCAATCCCCGCCCTATTCCTTCTTAATAAAAACAAAAACCCCCATGGCGGGAGTATAAATAAGGCTGCTATTCAAATGAATTTTCAAGTACTTCTTTCACTAGCGGGTGGTTATCCATATAGACGCCTTCATATCTGGCAAGTTTCTTCAATTCGAGAAACGAATCCTCCCGATGGAAGAATACTTGAAAGAACAGAAGGAAGGCAAATTGAATGATGATAAGCTTAATAATGAGTCCTTCAATTTTTTTCACGGCAGGCTCTCCTTTTATTCTAGCATGGTGCGCCTGCATCGATTTTATACCGTTATTAAGAGAATAATGCGGACCCGGGCAGATTTTAATCCTTAAAGCCCTTTGTTCCTCAGCTCCACTTGCCTTTCGAAACAGAAACGAATCAATGCCTGCCTTTCTGCCGATGATATATCCTTGAATTGCAATGTCAGCAAATTGGACAGCCTTTCCTCTTTTTCGATCAGCCTGATCACTTCGGCATGCAAGGACAAATAATGGAACTCGCCTGATTTGTAGGGAAGGGCAAGCCATATATTCAGAAGGGCCCCCGGTTCCGGGCTGAATCCTTTCGGTGACAGTACTGCCGCTCCGCCGGCACTGATATCCTCTGTAAAACTGGTAAATGGTTCGAATTCATGCTTGTTTCCATGAATGGCTACATCCACTTTTGTTTCGATCCTGACGTATTCACGCCTTTGTATCTTTACATGCCTGCTTTTATCAGGCTTCAATAATCGAATCATCGGTATCGAGGACTTCACCCTTCCGAGCACTTCGGTATCGAACAGAAATACTGTGCCATCGGCGGTTATATAAGTGAGTTTTAACTGTGTCCCTTCCAGCAGAAAGACAGTGCGTTTAGTCGATGTATTGACAGGATAATCGATGAACACGGAATCCTCGTTCAATTCCACAACCATTGATCTGTATTTTTCCGGCTGCATGGCGTTCTTGGGCTCCAATAGTATGCTGTCTCCGATTTTCACAATCTTTCCACACTCCTGCAAATATATAAAATGGTTACATTTTACTATTATGACAGAATAAAGAAAAAAGGAAAAGCTCATAAATGCTTTTCCTTTCAAAAAGATGAAGCTTGTATACACTATTGTTTCAAAGATAAGAACAATCGCTGCAAATATTTATTCTGTCTATTATAAGGGATGCATGCCCTTTAGAAAGTAGCCGCCGACAGTTCGTTATCCGCCAATTTTTCAACGAGCTCTTCGTCGCCATTGGCCGCATTGATGAAGATCCGGTATGTTTCATCGTCGAGCAAACCGATGAACTCATAGCAGAGGACTTCCTTGCCACTCTGGTCCATTATGACAGCCAACCGGTCTTCCATAATATTGACTTTCGGATTTTTTTCTTTGCTTCCTCTTGTGTAATGGAAGGATCTTCAAGATTGCGGGTCTTATTCGTCTTCACGTAATCAGCAGCCGAAAATCCGATAATGGATCCATCGTCCAGTGCAACTTTTAATTTAATGGAATCTGTGTAGATTCTCACCCCATTTTCCACGTACACAAAATTGAATACACCCGTGGAATCGTATTGGGAGCTTTCATACATCTCCATCGAGCTGTACTTATTATCCTTCAGGAACTTCTCGGCCTTCATTGCCGCATCATTCAAGCTTAACTTCGCTTCCCCTATCGGCCTATTGTTCATGAAAATGATCGGATAACCGGCAACCTTCGTTATATCGATGACAAATTGGCTGTCCGAATTCGGATCCATCACAGTCACACTATAAAATGGAAAGTCGGAGCCTTTTCCGTTTTCCTGTATTTCTGCGTCTGCCTTCATTCCGAAGCCTGCATATTTCCTGGCGATTTCGATTGCTTGCTCCTTAGAGATCGTTTTCCCTTGAATCGTCCGATACCGC
>CAKQBC010000367.1 GCA_934215995.1 uncultured Bacillus sp.
GGCCATGTGAATGATGAAGATTGAAAAGGTAGCAAAAACAAACGGATTCCAGACAGGGAATCCGTTTGTTCATGTGCCGTCATTGGGCTGCAGGCCCGACCAGCTGCTCCAACGCCTTTTTGGCATCCTGGAGATGGCTGGATGTATATTGCTGCCATTGCAGGATCATATCGACGTACTCATTGTAGGCCGGCGGTGCAACGGTAAGTAATCTGTCAAGGCCTGCGGTTACATCGGTATCGTTTTGTTCCGCCATATTGATACTGTTTTCCAGGACATTGAATAAAGTCGGTGCCGTGTCGCCTCTTTGGATCCTAAGTGCCGAGCCCAGGGCAGTTACCCTGTGATATGATGCAGGAATCAGCTGTGCATGCGTTTCTTTTAGGCCAGTCAAATTAGCGGTTTCGGTGATGAAAAGCAACTGTGCGGTCAATGAATTGACCAGTTGCTGCCCATACAGGCTTTTTGAAAGGGAATCCACCAATTGGTTGATTGCCGCTGTATTTTGTCTCATTCAGACAGTCCTCCCATCCTTGACGTTCTTTGTATAAGGTATGACATATACCCAATATGGTGACACCCTGGAAGTAATTTGACGGCATGGCAAATAGAAAAAAGACCATCCGAATCTTTTCGGATGGCAAATTTATGGACAAACAATATTAGCAATTAGTTTTTTTGCGTAAGGCTTCTCAGCAATGGCAGCAGTTCCGTCAAGTCAGTTATTTCATAGGTCGGCTCTACTTCCTGCCTCGGCTTGCTATGCCTGTTCACCCATACATTTTTGATGCCTGCCCGGTTAGAGCCCAGTATATCGGTCATCAGATTATCTCCGATCATCAAAGCTTCATCAGGAGACACTTTCAGCTTTTCAAGGGCGTGCCTGAATATAGATTCATCCGGCTTCCCTTTGCCGAAAGCCCCGGATATTACAATCTCATCGAAATACGGGGCGATTTCCGGAGTGATTTTCAGCTTTTTATTCTGAAGCTGAGGCGAGCCGTTCGTCAAAAGCAGCAACTGATAGTTCCCTTTCAGCCGGTCAAGCACTTCGAAGGTTTCTTCATACAGAAATGGCTTCTTTCTTCTCTCTTGCGGGAATCTCTCTGCAAGCTCTATGCCCAGCTTTTCATCATCAATACCTAAAGCCTTGAGCCCGTTTGTCCATGCATCTCTCCTGTAAATCGGGGCAATTTCCTTCATCTTCGGAAATTCGAGTGTGCCATCGTCAAAATCACCCCACAATCCCTCAAATGGATTGATTCCTATCATTTGTGTGAACCCATATGTATCATACGACGCATAAAGGTCCCTGGCCGCATTCCTCACTGCAGCCTCCAGCTTCCCGGCATTGACGCCGCAATTCGACTCGGCATATTCACATGTTGCCCTGAATGCCTCTGCCACACTTTTCTGGTCCCATAATAATGTATCATCCAAATCAAACAGCAACGCCTTAATCACAATTCCCCACCACCATCTGTTTTCTATATGTCTATCATACACATCCGAAGTCAGAATTAACAGATTATAAGGATCAAAAAAAAGAGCAGCCCATTGAATCGGCTGCCCTCCCTATATCATGCCGCTTTGCTGAAGAATTGCTATTTTGCAGCAAATACGGTTGAAAGGTCTTTATTCACTAATTCAGCTTCAAGGACGTAGCGCTCAGGAGCACTTCCTATGAAGTTGAAAGGATAACAGGTCGTGACTGTGAGTGTAGGTTTCGCTTTAGGGACAATTACTGTGCGGTCATCGCTCGAAACAATCCGCACTTTCTTTACACGGAATGTAAACGTTCCGGCTGTTGTTGTCGCAATCAGCTGATCGCCTTCCCCTACTTCTCCCAGCCGTCGAAAAACGGTATCCCGATGCCCGGAGAGGACGGAATTATCCTTTTCGCCCGGCAAAACAGAATCAGCATAATGTCCAACTCCTTTGGCCAGTTCGTCTTCATCCGTGCCGTGGATGATCGGCAAGGACCGGTCAAGCTTCGGAATATACAGTTCCCCCATGAGCTCACCCATGTCCGGTCTCTTCGTATACACGACTTTGTCCGCCTGTTTTTTATTTACGGCAGGTCCCTCTCCTGCAGATGACTCTGCAGGCTTTTCGTTTTCTGCCCCAGTTTGTTTGTTCCATTGATAGATTGTATAGCCTGCAAGCAGCTTATAGGCGCTTGTCGTTGTAAAATAACCGCCGCCGATCACCAGAAGCAATATACAGGCAGCCAACACCCACTTTTTTCGGGTCATTACTTTACAGCACGGACCTTTCTCATAAGCAGATATGCCGCACCCAGCAAACTTGCCCCAAACAGGAATGTTCCTGCATAGTTGCCTGCTGTATCCGGTAATTGTCCCCCTTTAACTGTAGAAGCAGGCTGATCAGATGAAACCGCCTCATCTGTAACCTCTGTAATTGTTTCACCTGTCTCCGTGATCAAATCGGAATTGATTGTTTCACCCGTGAAAACAGCATCGAGAAGCAACTGGCCGTTGTTATCGTATACTTCAACCAAAAGGCTTGCCCCATCAATGTCCTCAATGGCCATCAGGCTTTCAAAGGAAATAGGTGTTTTCACACCGTCTTTTACAAGATAAAAAGAAAAATCGAGCTGTGCAAGCTGCTTGAATTCATCAGCAATCGCAAGCAGTTCCGCGATTTGTTCCGGAGTCAGTTCGTCCGTAGTTTCGAACTCCCCGAAGTTCATCATTCGGTAAGCTAATGATTCCAATTGCTCCAAGGCTGCAGGGTCTTCCATCACCCGGTCAAGGTGAGCGGATAGATTAGCCAACTCTTCCTCTGTTATGCCCAACTCAGCAAAAAGCTCATCAAACTCAATCATCAATTCTTCATCAAGTTCATCCCATTCCTCTTCCAACAGGATGATTTCTTCAATATCAGAGATGAATAAGAAGGATTCCTCAATGGATTTGCCTTCTTCCAGTTCCCCATATTCCGCCAGAAGTATTTCAAGCTCCTCTGTTGTCATTCCATAATCCTCAAGCAGCTGTCCCAGGC
>CAKQBC010000368.1 GCA_934215995.1 uncultured Bacillus sp.
TTCGGCGTCACTTCCATTTCGACGACATCTTCAACCTGGTAGTTCGGGTTCAGCTGCCTTGCATCCTCCAGGGAAATTTCCAGGCGTGAATCGAAAACCTGGTCAACAACATCTTTACGCGCGAGGACTCTCATTGAACCAGTCTGAAGGTTCAGGTCGACACGCACATTTTGCGCCTGGTTGAAATTCCTTTTATATGCAGAAACAAGCGCTGCTTCAATAGCTTCAATAATGACATCTCTTGAAATGCCCTTCTCTTTTTCTAACAGATTAAGAGCATCCAATAATTCACTGCTCATTAATTAATCCCCCTCAACATTAAATTCCTAATCATTTACATTAAAAGACGACAGCCAGCCTTGCTTTGGCTACTTTTTCCACCGGGATTGAAACTTCTTTTTGCCTTGTTTTGATTTTGATTGAAAGCGTAATTTCCTCCGGTGTGTATGAAAGCATTGTCCCTTCGAACTCTTTGCTTCCTTCAATCGGTTCATATGTCTTGATATTCACATGTTTGCCGATCGCATTCAGGAAATCCTTTTCCTTTTTAAGCGGCCTCTCGGCACCCGGTGAAGAAACTTCAAGAAAATAATTATGTTCGATCGGGTCGAGCTCATCGAGTTTTTCACTCAGCCTTTCGCTCACCATACCGCATTCGTCAATATCTACGCCCGACTCTTTATCTATATATACTCTAAGGAACCAGTTTTTACCTTCTTTTACATATTCGACATCAACCAATTCAAGGTCTTCGTTCTCGAGAATTTCGGTTGCAAGTTCTTCTACAATTTCAGTGACTTTCTTGCCCATAATACCCCTCCTATTCAATTTTAAGTACCTTTTACAGTATTCTGCCCGATTTGGGGACAGTCAATAAGACCTTGGGCAATCGGCTGGCCTTTTTTGTGCTCCAGGCCTTATTCTCCAGTTCGGCTAATGGCGCCGCCTGTATTCAAAAGCATGTTTCTTAGCTTCTCCATTTTCCTATGTAAAAAGTATATTGCTCTTAGCGTTTCACAGAAAGGCGTTTCATACTCTGATTCATCCATCTAATAAAAATATACGGATACAATACGAAAGAGTGGGTTTCCCCACTCTTGGCTCAAGTTTCTTCATCAGGCTTTCTTTTTAAAATATATCATATCTTGTTCCCTTATGCAAACAAAGGAATTATTGCTGTCATTGGGATTCCGGCTTGATTTGGCTGCTTCTTAAAATAAGGAAAGCTGGTTTTGGTCAGGCAATGCATCAAGACAGCCCTGTTTATCAAGATATTCCAGAATAGTTTTTGATACCTTCCCGCGTTTCTGCAAATCTTCTTTCGATAAAAATTCCCCTTCATTTCTGGCCTGAACGATATTGATGGCGGCATTCGTGCCTAGTCCAGGGATCGAATTGAATGGCGGGATCAGCGTGTTCCCTTCGATAATGAATTCAGAAGCCTGGGACTTGTACAAGTCAACCTTCTGGAAAGCATAGCCCCGTTCGCACATTTCAAGGGCAAGCTCAAGCACTGTCAGCGTATTTTTTTCCTTAGGGGATGCATCAAGGCCTTTAGCATTGATCTCCTCGATTTTTGCCCTGATTGCGGCTGAACCCCGCGCCATCGCCTCAATGTCGAAGTCTTCCGCACGTACAGTGAAGTACGCAGCATAATACAGCAAGGCGTGATGGACTTTGAAATAGGCGATGCGGACAGCCATCAATACATAGGCAGCCGCATGGGCTTTCGGGAACATGTACTTGATTTTCTTGCATGAATCAATATACCATTCCGGAACCTCATTCTTGCGCATCTCTTCCTCGAATTCCTCGCTTAGTCCTTTCCCTTTACGGACGGACTCCATGATTTTGAAGGCAAGGGACGGATCGAGGCCCTGATAGATCAGATACACCATAATATCATCACGGCAGCCGATTACTTCGCTCAGTGTACAAATATTATTATGGATCAGCTCCTGGGCGTTCCCAAGCCAAACGTCCGTACCGTGGGACAGGCCGGAAATCTGTACGAGCTCAGAGAAGGTAGTGGGCTTTGTATCCTCAAGCATCTGCCTTACAAAGCGCGTACCGAATTCAGGGATGCCGAGCGTCCCGGTTTTACACATGATCTGCTCCTCGGTCACACCGAGGGACTCCGGCCCGCTGAAGATTTTCATAACTTCCGGGTCGTCGGTCGGAATCGTCTTCGGATCGATTCCGCTTAAGTCCTGGAGCATCCTGATCACTGTCGGGTCATCGTGCCCGAGTATATCAAGCTTCAAGACATTATCATGGATGGAGTGGAAGTCGAAATGGGTAGTCCGCCATTCCGAACTTTGGCTGTCTGCCGGATACTGGATCGGCGAAAAGTCGAAAATGTCCATATAATCCGGAACAACAATGATACCTCCCGGGTGCTGGCCTGTCGTCCGTTTAACACCGGTACAGCCGGACACAAGACGGTCGACCTCCGCTCCCCTGATGTGCAGATTGTTATCGGAGGCATAGCCCTTCACATAGCCGTATGCGGTCTTTTCAGCAACTGTGCCGATTGTCCCTGCACGGTACACATAATCTTCGCCGAACAGCACCTTTGTGTAGTTGTGGGCTGTCGGCTGGTATTCACCGGAGAAGTTCAAGTCGATATCAGGCACCTTGTCCCCCTTGAAACCAAGGAATGTTTCGAACGGAATATCCTGCCCGTCTTTTTTGTACGCTTCCCCGCAATTCGGGCAATCCTTGTCCGGCAAGTCAAAACCGGAACCGACAGAACCGTCATTGAAGAACTCCGAATTTTTGCAGTTCGGGCAGACATAATGAGGAGGCAGCGGATTAACCTCTGTGATTTCCGTCATCGTCGCTACGAAGGATGAGCCGACCGATCCACGGGATCCAACCAGATACCCGTCATCAAGCGATTTTTTCACGAGTTTATGCGAAATTAGATAAATAACCGCAAATCCATGCCCAATTATGCTCTTCAGTTCTTTTTCAAGCCTTGCCTCTACGATTTCCGGCAGGTTTTCGCCATATATGCTC
>CAKQBC010000369.1 GCA_934215995.1 uncultured Bacillus sp.
GGTTTGGATTCTGTTCGCCATCTTTATCTTCCTTGTAATGAAACGTTCAAAACGGAATGCCCCAAAAGAATAAAAAGAAAGAAGCTGGATTTGCAAGGGTTGCATGCACGTCCAGCTTCTTGTTTTATAGAAGAAAAGGATAAAATAAAATTCATTGCAACCATCTGTTTATAGATGGTCCGTTTTTTTGGAAAATTGGTGTTTGCCAGCTTTCCGGTTTTTCTCAGCCAGCTCATTCTTTTTCATATTGCTTGCATTATTGTCTTTTGCTTTCTTGTCATCGTCCTTGGTCGGCATCCGCAATACTCCTTTCATATTATGATATTGACTAGTGTTATCATAATATAAGGAAGTATGTATGAATTAAGATTGCAATTTATTTAAGAAGAATATTGCGATTGTTCCAGGGCCGGAATGCGAACCGATTGTGGCACCTACGACTTCAATTTGAAAATCCGTTGTACCGAATTCTTCTTGTATGGCTTGTTTCCACTCTTCCGCGCTTTCAAGGTCATCCCCATGGCTGATTCCGATTGTTTGCTGGTCAAGGCGATCGCCGCGTTCTTTCATCACTTCAAGTGTACGCTTAACCAATTTCTTTTTGCCGCGCAGTTTTTCAAGCGGAACAAGGGCGCCTTCCTCCATATGCAGCAGCGGCCGGATATTAAGCATATTGCCGACCATGGCTGATGTTTTGGAGATTCTGCCGCCTCTTGCGAGATAGTCCAGTTTTTCTACCGTGAACAGATGCTCCATGTGTTGACAATTATGCAGGATATTTTTTATAATATCCTTTTTTGAAGCGCCTGCCTTGGCCATTTCAATCGCAGATTTTACGACAAGTCCCAAACCTAAAGAGGCACATTTGGAATCGATGATCTCAAGATCAAGATCCGGATATTTTTCTTTTACCTGCTCTTTTATCATGACAGCCGTCTGGTATGTGCCTGACAGCACAGAGGAAAAAGCAATATAAATAGCGCTTTTTTTCTTTTCAGCCAGTTCTGTGAATGACTTCATAAACATCTCTGGGGAAGCTTGGGAGGTTACCGGCGATAAGCCATTCCTCATAGCATCATAGATTGTTTTGCTTTGAATGCCGATTCCATCTTCGTAATCCTTTCCTTCGAGATGGACATTCAACGGGATGTAAGTAGTATTCTTATCTTCGAAATAAGACAGCGGCAGATTGCAGCAGCTATCAGCAAGAATATGTACGCTCACATCATCACCTTCTTTTCAATTAATTAAACTACTGTTTAAATATAGTCTATCATTGGTAAAAATATTAGGAAAGACTACTGTTTGAAAAAAGATGCTTTTCTTTGCGTTATGTTAGTCATATGATGGGGGATGGGTATTTCGATGCCTTCAGACCGTTCAGCAGAAAAATTACATACTTCGGGAGGAAACAAATTGTATAAATATAAAGATGAAGCAATGAAAATACTCGTAGTAATAGTGGGGGCATTATTGAATGCCATCGCGATGAATTTCTTTTTAATCCCTGCCAATGTATATGCCAGCGGATTCACTGGGGTTGCCCAGCTGATCTACAGTGTGTTTGAAAATTATACAAGCCTGCATATCTCAACAGGGGTGCTCTTATTTATCCTGAATGTTCCGGTTACAATCATTGCCTGGAAGAAAGTTGGGAAGTCCTTTACTTTTTATAGTTTTCTTAGTGTCCTTCTTATGTCCTTCTTCCTTGAGATCATCCCGATCCAGGCATATTCAAGCGATATTATCCTGAATGCTGTTTTCGGAGGGGTGATTGCGGCAATTGGTGTCGGCATCACATTGAAATACGGTGCATCAACGGGCGGTATGGATATTGTCGCCATGCTCCTTTCAAAGGTGAAGGATCGTCCGGTAGGCACATATTTGTTCATTTTGAATGGTGCCATCATTGTAACTGCAGGCCTTTTGTATGGTGCCGAAAAGGCGCTCTATACCCTCGTTGCATTGTATGTTACAACACGGGTTATTGATGCGATCCATACACGCCATGAGAAGATGACGGTCTTTATCGTTACGAAGCAGCAGGAAGCCTTGAAGGAAGCTATTCATGCGAAACTGGTGCGAGGCATCACGGTCGTTCCGGCAAAAGGTGCTTTCACAAATGAAGATAAACATATGCTAATGATGGTCATCACACGATACGAGTTATATGACCTTGAGCATATCATTAAAGAAGTCGACCCGCATGCCTTTACCAATATAGTCGAAACGACAAATGTTTTAGGTTTTTTCCGGAAGGATTAAAAAAAAGAGCGCAGAAAATGCGCTCTTTTTTTGTGTGTAACTGCCGTAAGGCTGCCCAATTCATGTACAGGAGTGGCCTGGACAAGCAGCATAAGGCATTTGGTGGGGTGAACAGCCAAAGCCTGCTGCTAACGAGGCGAGTTGCACGTTTGCTGATTAAGATTGCGTGTTTAGTGAAGAGAATCAAGTTCAGCCTGCATCTCTCTCAGCTGGCGCTGTTCGGCTTCAGTCGAATTTGCGTAAGCGGAGGATAAGGCATTTTGAGCTCGGGCCACTTCTTTTTCACGGTTTAGTGGATCTGCTCTTTTAGCTTCGTCAACAAAATGGTTAGCTTGCCGGAAAAGGTTATTTGCCATGTTACAGGGCTCCCTGTCCGGTCTTTCTTTCTTCAGCTTCCGATAAAGTCATCCGGTAAGGGAACTTTTCGGCATGCTTTGCAATCGCATCCTTGCTTTGCTGGAAGAAACGCTTTGATTTATTGCTTTTGCCCATGAGAAAACCACTCGCAATCTGTGTGGATTGACATTTTGGGATGTCCGTTTTAGTATGTGTACCCACAGATTAAGATAGTGGTGGAAAAATCCGTTATTTATCAGGCGCAAAATCACAGGATTCCCGCCGAACCATCGAATTACAGGGCTTTTTTATAGTCGAGGTTGAATTTTTCCTCAAGGAAGCGGGCAATTCCGTCCTCTTCGTTTGTTAGGGTTATTTCATTCGCTATATTTTTGACTATTTCAAGCCCGTTCCC
>CAKQBC010000370.1 GCA_934215995.1 uncultured Bacillus sp.
CTTTTTTGTTGTGCTTAATGTACTTGCTTGAAGGAAGTCCATCGATTTCGACAGTTGGGCCAGTCGCATCGACGATAATTGTGCGTTTGAAGGAAATCGCATTATTCGCAGTATCCACCGCTTTCACTTCCAGGCTGTGAACACCATCTTCAAACGTCATCGTTGTTTCAAATTCATATTGCCCTTTTGCTTCGTTGTAAATAGTCTCAATAGGAGTTCCGGCAATGGTGAATTCCTTCATGCCAGACTCTTCTTTAATCGTGCCGCTGACATTCAGTTCATTTGTGTTGTACACTTCAAGCGCCTCAGGCTCTGTGAGGTACACGTATGGAACTGTCTTGTCATTGCTCACTTCGCCTACTTCCACAGTTGCCTCTGAAGAGTTTCCGGCAAAGTCATAGGCTATAACCTTAACATTTGTGCCAGCTTCTAATTCTTCCGGAAGTGTAAATTCTTCTGTATCGCCGCTTAGCGCTTCATCCAGAATAGACTCTTCATCTACGAAAATATCAATATACGAAATGCCCGAACCTTCAGGGTTATCAGCAGCTTCCAGCTTTAATGCTGTGTTGCCTTCGATAAGTTCAGCCTGAACGCTTGGCGCTGCCGTGTCCACTTTCACAGGGATTTTCACGGACTGCCATTCAGCTCCTGCATAGTCGATAACAGATTTAATCTCAAAATAGTACTGTCCATCCTGTGCAAGCTGATTGCTGATTTTTCCATCCCAGCCCCAATTCGGGTTAAGCGTATAGTTCGGACCAAGTCCTCCATCGTAATAATGCTTGCGAAGACTGTTTTCCGTGCGAAGCTTTCTTAGTGTTTTTCCATCTTCATCTGTAATCGCGAATTCTATCTGTTTAGCATTTCTCAGGAATGAAAGAACCGGGATCAATTGATCCTGAACTTTGTCTCCGTTCGGAGAAATGGCAATCGCGTCACCGCTGAATGTGTCATTTACCGGATCATATCCTAAATAAGAATAGCCCTCAGCCGTTTCAGAAACAGCTCCTGCCATTCCGTAGAATGAACTGTCATCATATTTCATGCCGTCAAGGATCGGAGCTTTATCCCAATCACCCTTGAAGCCTACATAAGGAACCGTTAATTGCGGGTTCACATCAGAAGAATCTGTCAAAGTGACATACCCTTCAACAAAGTATCCGTTCGGGAATACGTCGTTAATGTTGACAGGTGTTTCCCAGTTTCCTGTTTTCGAAGGATCTACCACTTTTGCATTGCTGACATCCACACTTACTTTAAAGCTTACAGATCCATTCGCAGGAACGGTTACCTCTGCTGCATCCTGGCCATCCACTTTTACAGAAGCATCTAAAATCTTCTGAGCTTCAAGCTCATCTGCTGCCCAGCCCATCTCTCCATAGGCTGCAAAATCAGTCTGCAGATTTGCTGCCACATCATAAGCCACATCTTCATCACTGAAGTTTTGTGCTTTTAACGTGAATTCAAACGTATTGCCAACCTCTTTTAAAGCCACTTTCCCTTCATTCGTTGAAGCCTCCGTTACGATAACAGGAGAAGATAATGCCGAATGAAGCTGCATGATGCCGGAACCCTGGCGGCGTGGAGAATAAGGGATATTCCATTCAAATGCACTGTTTACGGTTCCTTTATCCATGACCGGCGCCGCTGTATTCATCATCAGGTTCTTCGCAACGTTGACACGGTCAAAGCCGGTTACGCCAAATTCTGTATCCACTCGTTCAAGAACAAGTGCCGCACCCCCGGAAACATGAGGAGCTGCCATGGATGTACCGCTCATCATTCCGTACTGGTTATTCTCAAGAGTAGAGTAAATTTGTCCGCCCGGAGCTGTAATTTCAGGCTTAAAGTCCAGGTTAGGCGTTAATCCCCAAGAAGTGAAGGCGCTCATTTTGCCTGCTTCAGGGTTTGCTGATTTTGTCTTTTCCCCGTTAAAAGAAAGCGTGACTGTCTGGCCATCCTGTATCGCTGCTGCCAGCTTGTCTCCGTCTGTCTTCAGCATGAACAGCTGCGGGATTGTAATGGACGGATCGCTCGCCATGTTGACATATCCGTCAGCATTATTGTAAATTATGACCCCAAGGGCTCCAGCTGCCTGGGCATTAATGGCTTTATCAACAAATGCCAATTCCCCCCGCTGAATTAATGCATATTTTCCAGCAACACCGGACAGCTCTTCAGGCTTGCCCAATCCGCCGTAGGCTACTTCAAATGTTTTCGTCTCAACATCGTTCGGGTGTACATTTCCAGCTGACAAGAATGCAGCTTTTCCAGACTCTTCACCGAATTGGTAGTTGACTGCATCCAGATCCATGAAAGTATTTTCAATGGATGCTACCTGCAGAGAATCATAGGATACTCCAGGTGATCCGGAAACGCCGATATCCGGGTTTTCACTGCTTGGATTTGCAAATCCATTTCCAAAGTGAGCAGAGTTCCCTGCAGAAATAGACATTAAAATACCATTTTCCACAGCTCTGGCAATCGCTTTTTGCTCAGCTGATTCAGGGCTGACAAACCCGGCTGTAGAACCAAGGCTCATGTTCAGTACGTCTGCACCAAGTATAATCGCATCATCAATCGCCTTTACATAAATATCACTGTATGTAGAAGGCATATTCGGATCATTTCCGAATACTTTAAGCGCAAGGATCTGGGCTTCAGGAGCTACCCCTTTAATGCCGCCATTCTCCTCATCGCCATTCGCTCCGACAGTACCGGCAACGTGCATTCCATGCATGGAGGCATCCGGGCCGATATCGCCGATGGTGTCATTTTCATCCATATAGTTGTATCCATATGGCACTTTTTCAGAATAATATTTCCCAAGAAGGCCATTGTCTTTCTTAAATTTGGAGATTTCAGCCTTCGTTAATTCTTTTTCCGATTCTTCCGCTAAAACCATGTCGCGATGGGAAGGATCCATACCGGTATCGATGACACCGACTACCATTCCTTCGCCTTTAAAGCCGTAATCACGCCAAGCTTCCTGTGCCTGTACAAGCTCTTTGC
>CAKQBC010000371.1 GCA_934215995.1 uncultured Bacillus sp.
AAACAGATGTCTCCTTACCTGGAGGGGCTCAGAAAAATGGCGGAAACCTATCCGACATTGGGAATTTGCCTTGGCCATCAATTGATCGCCCTGGCCTTTGGGGGCACAACAAGGAAATTATTGTTCGGCCACAGAGGGGCAAATCAGCCGGTACATGATCTGTTCACGAAATCTGTTTTTATGACTTCACAGAATCACAGTTATGTGGTGGATGAAGGAAGCCTGCGCCAGACGGATCTGTCCGTACGGTTTATGCAGGTGAATGACGGGACAGTTGAAGGAATGGAGCATAAAAAGCTTCCGATCCTCACTACGCAATTCCATCCGGAAGCGAACCCGGGACCGGCAGAAAGCTCTGTCATATTCGAAGAATTCATGCAAAAAGTAAATAGCAACAGCGGGAGAGAGAAAGTATATGCCTAAAGACCAATCCATTAAATCCATATTAGTCATCGGCTCGGGGCCGATTGTCATCGGCCAGGCGGCTGAATTTGATTACGGTGGTACGCAAGCCTGCCTTGCCCTTAAGGAAGAGGGCTACAGAGTGATTCTGATAAACAATAATCCGGCGACAATCATGACAGATGAAAAGAATGCGGATGCCGTGTACTTTGAGCCTTTGACAAAAGAAGCCATCACGAAAATCATCATAAAAGAAAAACCGGATGGACTGCTTGCCACGCTGGGCGGGCAGACCGGATTGAATCTGGCATATGAGCTGGATGAAGCAGGAGTACTGGAAAAGCATAATGTCAAAATGCTTGGTACGCCGATTGAATCAATCAAAAAGGGAGAAGACCGTGAACTGTTCCGCCAGCTGATGTTCGAAATAAATGAACCGGTTCCGGAAAGCAAAATTGTCCACACTCTTGAAGAGGCTGTTGCTTTCTCCGAGGAAATCGGGTTTCCGATCATCATCCGGCCTGCGTATACGCTCGGAGGCACAGGCGGGGGAATCGCTGACGATCTGGAAAGCTTCCGTGAGCTGGTCAGGGGCGGCCTTCAGGAAAGCCCGATTACGCAATGTTTAATCGAAAAGAGCATTGCCGGGTTCAAGGAAGTCGAATATGAAGTGATGCGTGACAGTTCAGGTACATGCATTACTGTCTGCAATATGGAGAACATCGATCCTGTCGGAATCCATACAGGTGATTCAATTGTGGTTGCGCCATCGCAAACGTTGACGGATGATGAATACCAGATGCTTCGCGCGGCATCCATTAAGATTATTTCGGAGCTTGGGATCATCGGGGGCTGCAACATTCAATTTGCCCTTGACCCGAACAGCAAACAATATTACCTGATTGAGGTCAACCCGCGTGTCAGCAGGTCATCCGCCCTTGCTTCAAAAGCAACGGGATATCCGATCGCAAGGATTGCCGCTAAGCTCGCAGTCGGTTATCAGCTGGCTGAGCTTATCAATCCAGTGACGAAAAGCACCTATTCAAGCTTTGAGCCTGCACTTGACTATGTAGTCGTCAAGTTCCCCCGCTGGCCTTTCGATAAGTTTGCCGCTGCCGAACGTAAGCTGGGAACGCAGATGAAGGCAACAGGAGAGGTAATGGCAATTGACCGGAACCTGGAAAGTGCACTCCAAAAAGCGGTTGAATCGCTAGAAATCAAGCATAGCGGGCTTTCCTTGCCGAGATTGAAGAAACTCTCAAAGGAAGAGTTATGGGAAGCAATGAAAGCACGGGATGATGAGCGCTTTTTTGTGATCATGGAACTTCTGAGAAGAGGAAAGACACCAGAAGAGATCCATGAAGAAACGTTAATCGACTTATTCTTCCTGAATATCTTCAAGCAGTTGGCGCTTGCTGAAAAAATGATCAGCAATAGTGCGTTTGAAACAGTCACCCAAGATGAAATGAATTTTGTGAAGGAACTTGGGTTTGGCGATGCTTATTTGGCAGAGCAATGGGGCGCAGAAGAAAAAGAAGTGAGGCAAAAACGAATAGGATACGGCATTAAAGCCTCTTATAAGATGGTTGATACATGTGCTGCCGAATTCAATTCGGAAACGAGTTATTACTACAGCACATACAGCGGGGAAAACGAACAAACACCGTCTTCCCGCAAAAAAGTGCTGATTATCGGAAGTGGGCCGATCCGCATCGGCCAGGGAATCGAATTTGATTATTGCTCCGTGCACAGTGTATTAGCGCTGCAAAGAGAGGAAATCGAGAGCATTATGATCAACAACAATCCAGAGACGGTGAGCACCGATTTTGCGACTGCCGATAAACTGTACTTCGAGCCGTTGACAATGGAGTATGTGATGAATGTCATCGAGGCAGAACAAATTACGGACGTAATCGTTCAGTTCGGGGGACAAACCGCAATAAACCTCGCAGAAGGTCTGGAACAAGCAGGCGTGAATCTGCTCGGCACGTCATTTGATGTGCTGGACCAGCTCGAAGATCGATCCCGCTTTTACGAGCTTCTTGAACAGGTTGATGTACCCCATGTTCCGGGAGCGATTGCCGCGGATCAAGAGGAATTGATGAAGTATGCGGAGCAACTGGCGTTCCCGGTGCTCGTCCGTCCGTCCTATGTGATCGGCGGCAGGGGAATGAATATATACCATGACATGGACGAGCTGAAAACCGGAACAGCCGACAGTGCCTATCCGATCCTGATTGACCGTTATTTGCCCGGCAAGGAGGCGGAAGTCGACTTAATATCCGACGGTAAGGAGATTTTTATCCCTGTCATAGCGGAGCACATCGAAAAGGCCGGGATCCATTCGGGTGACAGCATGGCATATATGCCTTCCCGTACACTGGGCCAGGATGTTAAGGGTAAAATTGTACAATACGCCGAACGTATCGTTGGAAAACTGGAATACAAAGGATTAATGAATATTCAATATGTCATTTCAGGCAGTGACGTCTATGTATTGGAAGTCAATCCGCGTGCGAGCAGGACTATTCCGGTTATAAGCAAAATTGCAAATATACCTATGGTACAAATTGCGACAAAAATATTGCTTGGGAAATAT
>CAKQBC010000372.1 GCA_934215995.1 uncultured Bacillus sp.
CCTGTGTATGCCGCAGCTTTGTTCTGCTCCATCGGCATAATCGTGAAAAATACAGTGGCAGTGGCAGCAATCAGCAGGAATAAAAATCTCTTCATGATGTTGTATGTACCCCCAAATTTTGTACTTCTCTATGGCTATAGTTACGATTGATAAATTTGCTTTCTAACGATTCTATTTAATGCACCTTTTATAGTACCAAACTAATCTCCTACACTACATTACATTTATATTACAAAAACATTACTTTTGATTTAGTTTATATACAAAATAGGGAAAATAATGGACTTATATTACTAAAATAACACATTATGAAAATTAGATTATTATTCGATTTCAACAAAAAAAGGCTTCCGGTGAAGCCTTTTTTGTTGAATGCCGGCTACTCACCGCCCCCACCATCCCCTACGCAGCTATCTCCTCCATAGCTGTCCGAGGAACTGTAAAAGATGAATGGCGTGGTTGCATCAGGCGTCCAATGGGATTGGTCCGCACTCTTTTTGCTGTTCGAAAAATGCTTCCTTCCAGAGGATGGCTTTTTCCAGATAAGCCGAAAAAAGATTCCATAAACAACTGTCCCTGCCATAATCAAGAAGCTGATCGCATCCCACATGCCTTCTTCCGGATCCACAAGAAAAGCCGTGATCAATGCTCCCCAAAACAAAAAATTGGCCCAAACGAGAAGGCTCCTGATGATATTCGCTGTCCGTTTCACAAAAAACTCCCCCATGTCCGTTGAAAATGCATCTTTTTATACTATATTCTGCTGTTCGATAAAATCCCCTTCCGGTTCAAACCAAAAAAGCCGTTTGTAAAGAAAAACGGCTTCTTCTTGCTATTTCAGACTTTCATTCATGGCCTTTGATATGAATACCGCATAGGTGGCACGGGTCATTTGCTCGGCCGGACGGAATGTGCCGTCTGTATACCCTTCGGTAATGCGATTGGATGCAAGATTGCGGATTTCCTGGTAACCGGCGATGCTGCTGTTAATATCATTAAAATAAAGGGAATCCCCTTCGAGGAACTGCAGCTCGAAGCCCCGGCTGATCATGATGCTCATTTCAGCCCGTGTGACATACTGGTCACCCCGGAATGTTCCATCTTTAAATCCATTGATGATACCGGCTTTCTTGGCCGCTGTCACGTATCCGGTTGCAAAACTGTTTGCCGGAACGTCCTTGAATGGGGATGGGCCTGTAACCGGCGACAGACCGACCGCCTTGGCAAGCATCGTGATCGCCTGGCTCCTTGTTATCTTTTCGTACGGCTCCATCGTTCCATTTTTATACCCGGTCATCACACTTTCTTTGTAAAGGTACATCATATTCCGGTTGAACCACTGCTTATTGTCCATATCGGATAATGCCGGCCCGGCAAAATCAACCTTCAGTTTGACAGCCTGCCGAAGCATTTCCCCTTTTTGGTTCACAGGAACCAGCTTATACTCCACCAGTCCCTTGCTACCATAATCAAGAACCGTTTCTTCCGTTCCCGCTGCGACAATTCTTCTTCCGAACCGGTAAAGGTTATAGCCGATTGCGTCATCCGGCAGATTCTCCACTTTGATAGCTGCCACCCCTGGCTGGCTATAAACGGCACTTGCGGACGTGGCGACACCAGCAAATGTATCGGCCTGGATCAGCCCATGCCCAAAAAGCCGGTCCTTTCCCGGAGCGCCAAGGTCATAGGCATTTTCCTGCAATAAACTGCGGATTTCCTCATGAGAGAGATCAGGGTATTTTTCCATATACAATGCAGCCATTCCGGCCACATGAGGAGATGCCATCGATGTTCCCGACATCATTGTGTATCCATCTGCCGAGCCATCCGATATGTCTGCAGCAAACGGGTAAGTGCTATAGATGGCCCCTCCTGGAGCAGCCACCTCAATTTCCGTTCCGACTGAGCTTTTTCTGTTCAGTCCATTCGTTGAGTTGGTCGCGGAAACAGCAATTACCGAGGCATACTTGGCTGGATATTGCACATTTTCTTCTGATCCGGTTGACGATGCATGCCCTTGGTTCCCGGCAGCCCCTACAATCAGGATCCCCGCTTTATAGGCTTTGTCCAGAATGGCTTTCATGGCAAGGTCATTCACATCTGTCGTCAGGCTCAAGTTGATGATATCCATTTTATTTTTAATGGCCCAATCAACTCCGGCCAGTATAGAAGATGTTGTCCCTTCACCGATGGAATCGAGCGCTTTGACTGCATATATGCTTGCTCCGTAGGCAACGCCGACCGTTCCGATCTCGTTGTTTTGCGCTGCGATGATGCCTGCCACATGCGTTCCATGCCCGTTGTCGTCATTGTAGTCGTTTGCGTTTTTGCAGCCATACGTTTCGGATGGCAATACGCATATTCCCCCCGCAACCTTCAGGTCGGGATGGCTTGTGTCGACGCCGGAGTCGATGATGGCTATTTTTATGCCTTTCCCGGAAAGTCCGGATGGCTGTTTCTTATCCAGGATAATCGATTGGTGAGCCCAGCCTGTCTGCTGTGCCTGCTTTTCCACAAGCTGGTCCTCCGTCACAGACAGAACGCCTTCTTCCTCCGCGAGACGGGTAGCTGCGTCACTGTCCAACGAAACTGTGACCGCCGAGATAGATTCATATTCCGTCAGAATCTCAGCCTGATAGCTTTCAAGCAGGCCTTTATCGATCTCCCCTGCAAACAGGACATTCACCCTCGGCGCATTTTGCAAGGCTTCTGCAGCAGCCGAATAAGCGGCCGACTTCGTTCGGGATTCGCTTGCCCCGCTATCCGGGGAACCCGCTTCCTTCACCTGCGGGAAAATAAACAATAATACGGCGATCAGCACTAGCTTCTTTCCTATTCTCACTCGTCTCTCTCCCTCTCTTACCCGTTGCCGGTACCTTTATATTCGAACTGCCGGATGATGCATCCCCGGTTTAAAAAGAACGGATTGTGGAGGCTGCGGGGCACATGCAGGCATGTTCGCCCGGCTGCAACGGAGGTTGCCGCCTCTATACGCT
>CAKQBC010000373.1 GCA_934215995.1 uncultured Bacillus sp.
AATCGGCATTGCAATTTGCCTCTATTTAGGATACCTTTCTATATGGGCATGCCATCGGCAACCGGTAAAGAGATTATCAGGAATAGAGGAGCAACGTCATGTATACACAATTATCACATGGAGCGAAATTAAAGGAAATAAGCAGCAGGGTTGAAGAAAAGCTCGCTCCTTTGCATAAAAAAATGGATGAAATCGTTGATGGAAATCAATTCAGGGTACTGCAAAGCTTTCAGAAGAACAAGGTGAGCGATTCGCATTTTATCCCGTCCACGGGATATGGATATGACGACTTGGGACGGGATACGCTCGAAAAAGTGTATGCCGATGTATTCGGGGCCGAAGCTGGTCTTGTCAGGCCGCAGATCATTTCCGGGACACATGCAATCTCAACTGCTTTATTCGGCATTTTGCGGCCTGGCGATGAGCTTCTGTACATAACAGGGAAGCCCTATGATACATTGGAGGAAATCGTCGGGATCCGCGGAAGCGGCAATGGTTCATTGAAAGAATTCAATATCGGGTATAATGCAGTAGAACTTACGCCTGAAGGGCATGTTGATTTTGAAGCGGTGAAGGAAGCCATCACAGAGAAAACGAAAATGATCGGCATCCAGCGTTCAAAAGGCTATGCGGCCCGTCCTTCCTATAGGGTCAGGGAAATAAAAGAAATGATCGAGTTTGTGAAAGGGATCAAGCCGGATGTAGTCGTATTTGTCGATAATTGCTACGGTGAATTTGTGGAATCCGAGGAGCCTTGCCACGTGGGAGCCGATCTGATGGCTGGATCGCTCATTAAGAATCCGGGAGGAGGGCTTGCCAAAACAGGCGGCTATATAGTCGGAAAGAAGGAGTACGTTGAATCATGCGCTTACCGCCTCACTTCCCCAGGGATCGGGGCGGAAGCAGGAGCGTCCCTTTATTCGCTTCAGGAAATGTACCAGGGCTTCTTTTTGGCCCCGCATGTTGTCGGACAAGCTTTAAAGGGAGCGCAGTTCACGAGCGCCATTTTGGAGGAAATCGGTTTACACTCCTTCCCTAAGTGGAATGAAGAACGTACAGACCTCATTCAGGCAGTGCAATTCGACAATCCGGACCGGATGGTGGCTTTCTGCCAGGCAATCCAATTCGCGTCCCCTGTCAATTCACATTTCACACCGTATCCGAACTATATGCCGGGCTATGAAGATGATGTCATTATGGCGGCCGGCACATTCATTCAGGGAGCGAGCATCGAGCTGACGGCCGATGGTCCTTTGCGTGCGCCGTATATTGCTTATGTACAGGGTGGATTAACATATTCCCATGTCAAAATAGCGGTTCTCACGGCAATCAACTCGCTATTGGAAAAAGGGGATATCAGCCTTTAGAAAGATGGTCATATGGCCATCTTTTTTTGGTTCTCATCTGGGTCGGAAAACCATTCAGATGCTGAGTGAAATTTACATTTCTGAATATTTATAAAATTTTTTGTCAGAAAAGTTAACATTTGTTTGACAATTAATATAACATTGAATAGAATAAATGTAACAGGTAGCGAGGAGGACGGAAATAATGGTAGATAGCAAGAATATTAGAAGAACCATGCCGCTTTTTCCGATCAGTATCGTGATGCAACTCACTGAATTATCCGCTAGGCAAATCCGGTATTATGAGGAGAACCAATTGATCACCCCGGCAAGGACCGAGGGGAACAAACGGATTTTCTCACTCAACGATATCGATCGATTGCTCGAAATCAAAGCGATGCTTGAACAAGGCGTCAATCTGGCGGGCATTAAGAAGGTATTCTCCATACAGGAAGAAACCGACGGGAAAGATGCACCACAACCGAAGCAAGTAAAAGTGAAACGTGACTTGACTGACGAAGAGCTGCGGAAACTGCTCAGAACCGAACTTATGCATAATAAAAACCGCTCCATGCTTCGTCAAGGAGACATGTCTCGCTTTTTCCATTAAATAAAAAATATTAATTGAATTTACGGGAGGACGGGTACAAATGGCGAAATTTACAAGAGAAGATATTACGCGTTTGGCAAAGGAAGAGAATGTAAAGTATATCCGGCTGCAATTTACGGATATCCTTGGGACAATCAAAAATGTTGAAATACCTGTCAGCCAATTAGGCAAGGCCCTGGACAATAAAATGATGTTCGATGGTTCCTCCATCGAAGGATTTGTCCGGATCGAAGAATCGGATATGTACTTATATCCGGATTTGGATACATGGGTCATCTTCCCGTGGACATCAGAAAAAGGAAAAGTTGCACGCTTGATCTGTGACATTTATGATACAGAAGGAAATCCATTCGAAGGGGATCCGCGCGCAAACCTAAAACGTATTTTGGCCGAAATGAGGGAATTGGGATTCACTGATTTCAACCTTGGGCCTGAACCGGAATTCTTCTTATTCAAGCTGGATGCACATGGGGAACCTACTTTGGAATTGAACGATAAAGGCGGATATTTCGACCTTGCCCCGACAGATTTGGGTGAGAACTGCCGAAGGGATATCGTACTTGAACTTGAGGAAATGGGCTTCGAAATTGAAGCATCCCACCATGAAGTGGCCCCTGGCCAGCATGAGATCGACTTCAAGTATGCAGATGCGATAACAGCCTGCGACAACATCCAAACGTTCAAATTGGTCGTCAAAACGATTGCGCGCAAGCACGGCCTGCATGCGACATTCATGCCGAAACCGTTGTTCGGTGTCAATGGTTCAGGGATGCACTGCAATGTATCCTTGTTCAAAGGCAAGGAAAATGCATTCTACGATAAAAACGGCAGCCTTGAGCTTAGCGAAACAGCAAGACAATTCATTGCAGGTATCGTCAAACATGCACCGAACTTTACAGCTGTCACGAATCCGACGGTCAACTCCTTCAAACGTCTGGTGCCTGGATATGAAGCGCCTTGTTATGTAGCATGGTCCGCTAAAAACCGAAGCCCGTTGATCCGTATCCCTGCTTCACGCGGAGTGAGCACCCGTGTCG
>CAKQBC010000374.1 GCA_934215995.1 uncultured Bacillus sp.
GACATAGACATTGCCAAGCAAAAAGCCGCCGCCGCTGCAAAAGCAAAGGCCGCCGCAGCAGCTAAGGCGAAAGCCGCTGCTCAAGCAAAACAAGCTGGAGGGGATGACGAAAAAGCAAAAGCCATTGCAGCCGCAAAGGCTAAAGCCGCAGCTGCCGCAAAGGCAAAAGCTGCCGGAAGCAAGGCAGACACTGAACCGGCTGCAGAAAAAGCGCCATCCGTTAATCAGCCTTATCTTGATAAATATGTGAAGGTAATTGAAGAGAATCTTGGTGCTGACGTTCTTGAAGAGTACTATATTAATGATCTTTCCAAGGATGTGCCTACTTTAGTTGCCAAGGCTGAATCATATTTTAAATTGGCAGAATTCCTGAAATATAATGAACAACTTGGTTTTGATTACCTATCAGAGCTTCATGGCACTGATTTTGAGACGCATATGGAAGTGTATGCTCATTTATACTCATACAAAAAGCGCCAATCTGTAGCCCTTAAGGTTAAAATTGACCGCGATAAGCCGGAAATTGATTCTCTGCAGCCGTTATGGGCTGGAGCGGATTGGCCGGAATGTGAAACGTATGATTTGCTGGGCATTCAGTTCAAGGGCCACCCTAATTTATATCGGATTATGCTAGGGGAAGACTGGATCGGGCATCCGCTGCGCAAAGACTATGAACCGTACGATGTGGAGGTGTAACCAATGCTGCGAACCGAAGAAATGCTTTTGAATGTTGGACCTCAGCATCCAAGTACGCACGGTGTTTTCCGCCTTGTTCTGAAAATTGACGGTGAGATCATCAAAGAGGCGAAACCGGTCATCGGCTATCTGCACCGCGGAACGGAGAAATTGGCTGAAAACCTGCAGTATACGCAAATTATTCCTTATACAGACAGAATGGATTATCTTGCCGCCATGACGAATAACTATATCCTTGTGCATGCCGTTGAAACGATGATGGATCTTAAAATTCCGGATCGGGCCGAATATCTTCGGGTAATTACCATGGAACTTGGCCGGATTGCCAGCCATCTCGTATGGTGGGGTACCTATTTGCTGGATATTGGAGCGACAAGCCCATTCCTGTATGCATTCAGAGAAAGAGAAATGATTATCAATATGCTGAATGAAATATCCGGGGGCCGCTTAACGTTTAACTATATGCGTGTCGGCGGTGTAAAATGGGATGCTCCTGAAGGCTGGATTGATAAAGTAAGAGAGTTTGTTCCCTATATGCGTGAACAGCTGAAAGGCTATCATCAGCTAGTAACAGGAAATGAAATTTTCATGAACCGTGTCAAAGGGGTAGGAAGGTATACGAAGGAGGATGCTTTAAACTACTCGCTGAGCGGTGCAAATCTTCGCTGCACAGGCGTGAAATGGGATCTCCGGAAAGATGAGCCGTATTCCATCTATGACCGCTTCGATTTCGATGTTGCCGTTCAGGACGGCGGGGATGCGTGGGCCAGGTATCATGTGCGCATGAAGGAAATTGAAGAATCATTAAAGATCCTTGAACAGGCAGTGGAACAATTCCCTTCAGAAGGCGAAATACTGGCAAAAGTTCCGAAAATCATCAAAGCGCCAAAAGGGGAAGCGTTTGTAAGAATCGAATCTCCGCGGGGGGAAATCGGCTGCTATATCGCGAGTGATGGAAAGAAGGAGCCATATCGCTTAAAATTCCGAAGGCCATCATTCTATAATCTTCAAATTCTCCCTAAACTGCTTGAAGGCGAAAACATTGCGAACTTGATTGCTATTTTAGGGGCAATTGATATTGTCCTTGGGGAGGTGGACGGTTAATGGTAGAAGAACTTCTTTATTCCGAAGCAGGTCTGCTGAATTTCGGTATTTTCTTCTTGCTTGCCACCGTTTTGCTATTAGTCGTTTTGGGATTTGTTACTTATGCCATCCTGGCAGAACGTAAAGTCATGGGGTTTATGCAGCTGCGCCATGGCCCGAATCAGGTCGGAGGACGCTGGGGGCTGCTTCAGACCGTTGCTGATGTATTAAAGCTTTTATTAAAAGAAGACACCATTCCTAAACTTGCAGACAGGCCGCTGTTCATTCTTGCACCGGTCATTGCGTTTGCACCGGCATTTATGGTGCTGGCAACGATTCCTTTTACAGATAAACTTCAGTTTGCTGATATTGGAGTTGGACTGCTGTATTACATCGCCATTTCCGGTCTGACAACAGTCGGTATTGTCACCGGAGCATGGGCTTCCAATAATAAATATGCCCTGCTTGGGGGGATGCGTGCTGCGGCCCAGATGATTTCTTATGAGATTCCGCTCGTTATGTCTGTATTAGGCATTATCCTTTTAACAGGCAGCTTAAACCTCAATGAGATCGTGGAAGCGCAAAAAAATGGCTGGTTCATCATTTGGCAGCCAATTGCTTTCATCGTATTCCTGATTGCTTCGACAGCGGAGCTGAACCGTGTTCCATTTGACTTGCCTGAAGCGGAATCAGAGCTGGTCGCAGGTTTCCATGTTGAATATTCCGGCTTCCGCTGGGCGTTCTTCATGCTTGCGGAATATGTATATTTCTTTGCGATGGCTTCGTTGACAACCGTATTATTCCTTGGCGGGTGGCTGCCGCTTCCATTCCTGGAATTCATTCCGGGTGCCGTTTGGTTTGCGCTTAAATTTACGGCTGTAATCTTTATCTTGGTTTGGTTTCGTGTCACATTCCCGCGCCTTCGTGCAGACCAGCTCATGGAATTTGGCTGGAAGGTTCTGCTGCCCGTAGCGCTTGCGAATATCTTCTTAACAGCTTTGCTGAAAGAATGGCTGAATATATTTTAACTGAGGACCGGACGATAAAACTTCGAGAACTGTCTAGCTCCAGCGCCTACCCCCTCGAGGTCACAAGCCAATCCTCCCAAAAAGGCAAAGGACGCCTTTCTGGGAGGCTCGTCTTGTGCTTGTCGGGGGTGGGCAAGGCGCTTCCGCATTTCTTAACACAAGGGGTGAAAA
>CAKQBC010000375.1 GCA_934215995.1 uncultured Bacillus sp.
GTTAACGACAAATGAAGTCGGTGAATATATGATGGGGGCAAAGCATGAGTATAGACAAAAAGAAAAAGAACGTATGTAACAGCATGATGCGGCTGCTGGGCAATGAGAAATGGCAATCAATCTCCATACCGTTGTTCGCCATACTCATCAGTTTTCTTGCGGCGGCTGTCGTCATCCTTTTGATCGGCAAAAACCCTTTGCAGGCGTTTTATAACCTATTTCAAGGCGCAGGGATTCTGCCGAAGCCATCCTATGCCGGCTATAAAAGCATGCTGACAGATTTCCTGAGCCTGCTGAACGCCATGACGCCGCTTATCTTTGCCAGCCTGGCAGTAGCGGTCGCATTCAAGGCGGGCCTCTTCAATATCGGGGTCTCCGGCCAAATGCTCGTTTCCGGATTTTTGGCGACAATCCTTGTCGGCTACAGCGGTTTGGATGCATTTATCGCAAAACCGCTAGTGTTGGTGATCGGGATTGCAGCCGGGGGACTGATGGGGGGATTGGTCGGATGGCTGAAGTACAAATTCAACATCAATGAAGTCGTATCGACGATTATGCTGAATTATATGGCACAGTACATCATCAGCTTTTTCATTCAGATACATTATATCGATCCTATCTCAAGACAATCCCAATATATTTCTGAAGCAGCTAGGTTGACTCTTGTGAATGTCGAAATGGGTACCCTGAAAATGGACATTCCATTGGGCTTTATCCTAGCGATCGTTACGGCGGTATTCATCAAGTTTGTCATGGACAAAACAGTCGTTGGCTTTGAATTGAAGGCAGTGGGTTCCAACCACAAGGCAGCTAAATATGCGGGGATTAATGTGGGAAGAAACACAATCCTTGCCATGGTTATTTCAGGCGGTTTGGCCGGGCTTGCGGGTGTGACGTATTATTTAGGCTATTATTCTTCCATTCAGCCAAAAGTGTTGTCGGATATCGGTTTTGATTCGATCGCTGTATCCTTGCTTGGAAACTCTCATCCGATCGGCGTCATTTTTTCATCATTCTTAGTATCGGTCATTGACCAGGGCAGCACATATATGAGTTCACAGGCCGGCATCAGGCAAGAGATTTCGTCCGTGATCGTCGGGATGATCCTGTTATTCAGTGCCTGCGGCGGCTATATGAGGTATAAGATCAGCCGCATGAAGGATCAGAAGGGGAGTGAAGCATAATGGATACAGTAATTATCGATGGTTTATCCTTCGCCCTTCCTCTTTTCATCATTGCGATCGGCGGGATATATAGCGAGAAGAGCGGAATCACCAACCTGGCGCTTGAAGGCTTCCAAGGGTTCGGGGCATTCATCGGAGCCCTTTCGGCTGTTTTGATCGCAAATGCGTCCGGCACAGATATACAGGATCTGTTTTATGTGGCGCTGCTGTTTGCGATGATAGGCGGGATGGCTTTTTCCGTGATCCATGCCGTGCTCAGCATTAAGTTCAGGGCAGACCAGGTGATCAGCGGTGTTGTGATCAATATTTTGGCGCTGGCACTAACGACTTTTCTGACGACACAAATCAATTCACTTGTGTTTGGGACAGCTTCGGATAAGTTCCAGTTGGGCGTCATGGAGCGGTTTACGATTGAAGGGCTGGCGGATATCCCGGTGATTGGCGCTGTATTCACGAATATGTATCCGTTTGAAGTGATCATCATTGTGATTGCCTTTTTTGCCTGGTATCTGTTGTATAAGACAAAGTTTGGGATGCGCCTGCGTGCGTGCGGGGAAAATCCCCATTCGGTTGACGTGGCAGGTGTCAATGTATCAAGAATCAGGTTTACGGCCGTTCTGATATCCGGGCTATTGTCAGGCTTGGGCGGCATGTGCTTTGCATACTCCATTTCAGCCAACTTTTCATCGAGCATCTATATGGGATACGGCTTCTTGGCGATTGCTGCCTTGATCTTCGGGAACTGGCACATCCTTCCGACTTTCGCTGCCTGCCTTTTATTCGGTTTTGCGAAATCCGGAGGGGCTTACTTTGCCCAGTCAATGGCATTGCCGAGCAGTTATACCGATCTGTTCATGATTTTGCCGTATGTCCTGACGTTGCTTTTATTAATCTTCTTTTCGAAATCGAACCGGGCTCCAAGGGCATTGGGTGAGATTTATGATAAAGGGAAAAGGTAAAGTATTTACTAATAAGTCCTCCTGGTTAAAATAGTACTATTCACAGAAAGAATCTGTTTATCATGAATAATCATATCTATCTTGATTTATCGGAGTTAATAGACACGACTCGTATAAATTGACAGGGAAGTGTTCGAAGGATCGAATCCTTTTCACCTCATACATTTTTATTAGCCTCAATCCTTTGGCAGATAAGGGATTGGGGCTTTTTTCTGTTTCTTTAACATTAACATTAAACTTTGTGTAAAGGATCATTAGTGCCGGATTGGTGCCAAAGTGTTATTTAGTAAAAAAGACCTTAATTATATGGTCAATGAAGGATGATTCGATCATTTATCCCATATTAACTGGTTGAAGTTTCACTTTATATAGTCCGGGGAGGTTTCGGCAGTATCAAGATATTAAAATGAGTTACATTTCACCCTCACCAAAAGCAACTTGTCTCATAAAATACGATATAACAGAATTCTAGTGATTTTTAATTTTAATCTGGTCATGTGTATTGTCCTGTTATGCAATTGGTTTATTAGATTTGTTGGAAGGAGGAAATGATAATGGATACCAAGGAAAAATGGAAAGAAGAAATCAAATACAAAAATAATGTAAAGGATGATTTCTGGGATTCCAGTGATTATGATGATTCCAGTTATTATGGTTCCAGTCATGGACAAATAGATAAAAAGGGCCCTTGTAAATGTCATATGCATCACAAAGGGTTAACTCATGGCCATAATCCTTGTTTTGATCATAAACACGGACATCAACATGGACATGGGAAATGTTCACATTGCGGACATCACCATGGACATGGGAAATGTTC
>CAKQBC010000376.1 GCA_934215995.1 uncultured Bacillus sp.
GGTAAGATATCGTTATTGTTTACTGCCTGATAAGGAGGACCTATGTTAAGAGAATTTGGATTTTCCCAATATGAGAGCAATGTTTATGAAGTGCTCGTTTCCAGCGAACAGCCGATGGATGTCAATATGATCGTGAAATACTCGAGTGTGCCGAAAACAAAAGTATATGAAGTGCTGGCGCGGATGGTCGAGAAAGGAATGATCATGGAGGCCCTTTCCGAAAAAAAGAAAATGTATACTGCTTTGCCGCTCGAAATGGCAATAAAACGGCTCACTTCCGAATTCGAAGCCAACATCAACCGCTTCCGGTCATTTACGACCAAGAAAACATTTTCGGATGACCGGGTCTGGACTTTCAAACAGCAATCCACTATTTCCGTCCAAATGGAAGCTCTCCTGAAAAGCGCCAGGAAATCGATCCGGATGACAGCCTGGAATGATGATTTCCTGAAATACATACCATTGCTTGAAAAAAAAGAGGAAGAAGGATTGGATGTCAAAATCCATTCAGTCGGAAGAGTAGATGCGAACCTGGAACAGATTTATTACTTTGTCCCGACAGAAGAAGATGTATTCCTGGAACGCTTTCAATTGCTGGTGGCCGATGACAAGGAAATTATTTTCGCCACCGCCGAAGGCACAGATTGGCAGGCAATCCGAACCCTGTCGCAGCCATTTGTCAAAGTGTTCTCAGAGTTCTTTTTCCACGATGTTGTACTTACGGCCATCATGGAAAAGTACCAGAACATCATTATGAATGATCCCGAGATTAAACAGATCGTCAATAAATTGCGTTTTTGAAACAGGCCCCTCCGGAAGCCTGTTTTTTTATTCGAAACTATTTCATACATTTAGCTTGTCATATCCGTTCATTTAAGATAACATTAGTAAGTCTTATTTTTACCACCTTAGTGGTAAAAAGTTATTTTTGTACAGGGAGGACCTTTCAAATGAATGCTAAAGTATATATTTTGGCAGTATCATCGTTCGTTGTGGGGATGGTCGAATTGATTGTCGGCGGTATCCTTCCGCTGATTGCAAACGATTTGAACGTAACCATCAGTGCTGCCGGTCAGCTCATCACTATTTTTGCCCTCGTATTGGCCATAGCCGGGCCGATTACAATGGCCGCAACTGCGAATATAGAAAGAAAAAGGCTTTATCTTATTTCATTGGCTATCTTTTTGGTCGGGAATTTACTATCATTCATCAGCCCGAATTTCACGATTCTGGTGATTGCCCGTGTGATCACCGCAACAGCAGCATCCCTTATTCTTGTGCTGTCACTGACGATTGCCCCTAAGATGGTTAAGCCTGCACTGCAGGCACGCGCAATCGGAGTGGTAGTTATGGGTGTAAGTGGATCACTTGTGCTTGGTCTTCCGATCGGCGTATTGATAGGGGAAACTTTCGGATGGCGTGCGATTTTCCTGATTATCGCCATTTGTTCCTTCTTATCGATGGCCATCCTATATAAATACCTGGATGAAATGCTTCCTGAAAAAATGATCCCGCTGCGCGAGCAGCTGCAATCATTGCGGAATGCGAAGCTGTTAAGCGCCCACATTGTCACTATGCTGGTGCTCGCTGGGCACTACATGCTATATGCGTACTTCACGCCATTCCTGGAAACAACACTGAACTTGAATCCGTTTTGGATCAGCGCCGCTTATTTCTTATTCGGGATTGCGGCAGTGGCAGGAGGAGGGGCAGGCGGCTTGTTATCCGACCGTTTCGGTGACAAGAAAAGCATCTTATTGATTATCGCTATCTTTGCCGCGACACTCTTTATTTTGCCGTTTACCTCTTATATATCTTATCTCTTCCCTGTATTGCTCATTATTTGGGGAATGCTCAGTTGGGCGCTTTCACCTGCTCAGCAAAGCTATTTGATCAAAACGGCGCCTGAAACAGCAGGCATCCACCAAAGCTTCAACCAATCTGCACTGCAGCTTGGCATCGCACTCGGTTCCGCAATCGGCGGCATCGTCATCGAGCAGTACAGCGTAACGGCAAATGCATGGGCCGGCGGCATCGTAGTCCTGATTGCTTTCGGGATTGCCGTATTCTCTTTAACAAGGCCTGTTCCTGCAAAACAGTTCAAGCCCGTGAGCCAATCTCACTGACTTTAAAAAGAATGGTCGGATGGCCATTCTTTTTTTATTTCCCCGCTCTTCTATCTGCAAGTTTCCGAGCCTATCATAAAATCACTTTTACTTTTTCCGAAAATTATGATATTTTGTACAGGTGCCTTTTTCAAATAAGTATGCAATTTAAATGCATTTACATAGATTTTCAAAAACAATTCCACTCTTTAAAACAAGCACCTTCTAGGAGGACCCAAATTGATCGCTTTATCCATTTTGTCAGCAGACTCGCTGAAATCGCTGTTTCAATCATACATAGCCCTCGGTCCTGCGGTTGCCGTTTCAGCTGTCTTTTTCGAATCCTTCCTCCCCTTTTTGCCGCTGTCGATATTCGTGATGATCAATGCAGCCAGTTTCGGAATGATTAATGGCCTGCTTTTTTCGTTTGCGGGCTGTATAGCCGGAAATTGGGTGATCTATGCCATTTCCCGTTATTTCGGAAGCAAGCCTTTTTTCTTGAATTTCAAGCAGAAACCGGGCATGACGAAATATTTCCGATGGCTGGATGACAAAGGCGCTTTATATACCGCGCTTCTGTGCCTCCTTCCCGGCTTTCCGAATACGTTCGTTTCGATCGCTGCGGGCATGAACAGGATGAATTTCAAAGCATTTGCCCTGTCATCAGCGTTCGGTACAATGGGCCTGATGATCTTCTTCAGCATGATTGGTACGGATATAACTGGAATCCTGAAAAGCCCGCTAAAAATCACCTCCGTTTGCCTGCTCTTTATCTCTGTGTACTTAATTGGTAAAATAGCAGAAAGGAAACAAACACTACGAGGTTAAATTATGATAAAACTTTTCAAAAAAT